>JBATOB010000367.1:0-1927 GCA_049290655.1 Chromatiaceae bacterium
CCTTATCGACTAGTTAGCGCATTACGAGGCCATCCATCATGCGAACCCTCAAGGCTCTTTCCGCCGCCCTTGGTATCACCCTTGGGCTCGGCATCATGACCAGTGTCCAGGCCCTTGACGGCCCGGAACTCTATGCCAAGAAGACCTGCGTCGCCTGCCACGGCAAGGACGCCAATTCCCCTATCCTGCCTGTTTACCCCAGGCTGGCTGGCCAAAATCCGGATTATGCCTACAATCAAATGAAGGATATCCAGAGCGGGGCCCGCAATAACGGCCAGACGGCGGCCATGAAGGCGGTCATGCACCTGGTCTCGGATGAAGAGATGCGGACCATCGCCAATTGGCTGGGCACTCTCAGCAAATAGCCCCAATATTTCGGTTTGTAACGGCTTGACCTCGGTCAAAGTGGCTACCCCGCCTGGGAATTAGCCTGATCAACAGGGGCGCATAGCGCGCCACTTCGGTTACTTCGGCCACTCTGGCTGGCAGCCCTGGATCAACATTTCGGAGATTTATCATGAGCAGTTTCACAATCCGGCTGGCCGTCGCCACCCTGGCGACCGCCATGGCGGGCTCGGCGCTGGCCTGGAACGAAGGCGGCGGCGAGCAGGACGAGGCCTTGACCCTCAAGGGCAACGCGGAGAACGGGCGCGATGTCTATGAGGTTTGCGCCGCCTGCCATCTGCCAGAGGGTTGGGGCCTGGACGACGGGACCTTCCCGCAACTCGCCGGCCAGCATCATAATGTCATCGTCAAGCAATTGGCGGACATTCGCGCCCAAAACCGCGACAACCCCACCATGTACCCCTTCGCTCTGCCCTCCCAGATCGGCGGTCCCCAGGCGCTGGCCGACGTCGTGGCCTACATGGCGGGACTCCCCATGACGCCGGCTAATGGCATGGGGCCGGGCGACGATCTGGAACATGGCAAGAAGCTCTACGAAGAGAACTGCGTGCGTTGCCATGGCGATAATGGGGAGGGTAACAACGACAAGTACTATCCCCGCGTCCATGGCCAGCATTACAACTACATCGTTCGCCAATTCAAGGAGATCAAGGGCGGCAAGCGGCGCAACGCCAACCCCGAGATGGTCGAGCAGGTCAAAAACTTCACCGATCGCGACGTGCTGGCGGTGAGCGACTATACCTCGCGGATCAAGCCGCCGAAGGAACTCCTGGCGGAGTCCGCTGATTGGAAGAATCCCGACTTCCAGTAGTCCCACGTACAGAGCAGCGGCAGGGAGGCCGCTTGCCGTTCCTGGCCAAGCAAGCGCCTCCCGGCGCCACCAGGACACCGGGCAGACTTCGGCCCGCCAAGGGACCCGGTGACCGATCCAGCTTTCATCCTTATTAAGCGGTAACCCTGATGAACGCGCAGACGAATACCCCGCGGGGCCTGTTAGCCGGTCTTCTCGCCCTCCTGGCCCTCGGGCTCCTTGCGGCCATCTACTTTTCGCCGATCTGGTGGGTATCCCTGACGGCACCCAATTACCCGCCCGAGTCCTTCCCCGACGGAGTACGTATCCACTTCCATATGAATGGCGTCTTCAACGGCTGTCAGAAGATCGAGAAAGCGGAGATCCACGAGGACGAGGCCTTGGATTGTGTGCACGAAATGGACACCATCAACCACTATGTCGGCATGTACCCCATCGCCGCCGGCGGCGTGGTCGAGCGGGCCTTCTCGCCCTTTATCATCAGCCTGCTGGGGGTCATGATCCTGGGCTTCGTCATCCCGAAAACGGGGCCAAGGCTGATCGTCATGGGGGCGGGCTTCGCGGCCATCCTCGTTTGGATGACCCTGACGATGTACGGCGAGGACGGGCTCCACTACCATAATAGCGGCTATCTGACCGCCATGGTCACGGCCCTGGACCAGGAAGGCGGCATCGAGAAGGAGGCGCCCAAGGTCTCCTCCGCCGATGCCC
>JBATOB010000368.1:0-12986 GCA_049290655.1 Chromatiaceae bacterium
GTAGACACAGACAAAAAAAAAACCGGCCCCGAGAACCGGTGCCGGTTTTTTTCAAACCAAGGCGCCCGAGGCACCTTGGTCGCGGCCAAGCATTACATGTGGTCGGTCTTGGTCAGCACGACACGGCGCTGCTGGACGGAATCGGCCGGGTACTCCGGCAACAGTTCGCGCTTACCGCGGGATTCGGCGGGGTTGACATTCTGAGCCGGATAGCCTTGGGCAATGATGTAGTTGCGAACGGCGTCGGCGCGGCGCTGGCCGAGGGCCATGTTATAGGCGTCGGAACCCTTGACGTCGGTGTGACCCGTGACGGTGACCACTTCGGTCTCGGGGGTCGCCTTGATGTCGCGGATGTACTGATCAATCAAGGCAATCTCTTCCTTGTTAACCACATATCTGGGCACTTCGTACTTGTCGAACTCAAAGTTCAGACGAACGGTAACCGACTCGGCAACCACCACCTTGGCGGCGCAAGGGGGTAGGTTCTTGGGGCCATCCGGGTAGGCACTCTGCCAGCATTCCCCAGCGCTATTAACCCAGAGCTGGCCCTCGGGGAAGGCACGGTCGCCAGCGGCGAACCAGAAGCTATCCTGCTGCTCAACCGCTTGCGTGGCAGGCGCCATCATGGCGACGGCCAGGGCAATCGGCGCCACGCGCCCAAGGGCGCGAAGGGTCTTCGTTGCTTTATACATGTTCTCTTATCCTCTGTTCAGGTTAGAAGGACTTGGTTTAGAAATCGGCGTTTCGGCAAAGGCCTGAAAGTATATATTAGACGAATGACAACAACGACGCCCACCGCCTTTTCCCTAAGCATAGCTTCCGGGAAGCCGCCCTCCGAAACCGCGGGTACCAGCCTCTGTTGCGACTAATCGTCCGTCGTTCTTAATTGTAGCGTAAAACGCAGACAAAAGTGCAACCTTTTTCAATTTCAGACTTATTCGCAACTCCTCCAACTCGCCAAATGCATAACTTATTGAATATAATAACAATTACAACACCAAGAACGGCGTGACGGCTTTGATACTGTATCATTATCGCAACGAACGCCTGTCAAGATGAGATTTCAAAGACCCAGTAAAAGTGTGCCTTTAGGCATCGTCCTGCTCATCGGTGGCCAATTTCTCTTTGCTGCAATGGGTGTTGGGGTCCGTTTTCTCACTGACGAGGTGCCCAACGAGGTATTGGTGTTTTTTCGCAACATCCTGGGCCTGGCCCTGCTTGCGCCCTGGCTGTTCCGGGGTGGGCTCCCGAGCCTGCAAACCCAGGTACCCCATCTGCACCTCCTGCGCGGCGTCGCCGGACTGGCGGCCATGTACTGCTTTTATTACGCCATCATGCACCTGCCCTTGGCGGAGGCCATGGTCCTGCTCCTCGGCGCACCCCTCTACATCCCCCTCATTGGCCTGCTCTGGCTCAAGGAGCCGGTGCCGGCAAGGGTCTGGCTCGGCGTGGCCCTGGGATTTGGCGGCGTTCTGGTTATCATGCGCCCAGGCCTCGAGGGCATCTCCACCCCCGTGGCCATCGCTCTTCTCGGCGGCTTCTTCGCCGCCATCGTTCAGGTCACGATCCGCCGGCTCTCAGGCACCGAACCCACGTTGCGCATCGTCTTCTATTTCGCCTTCACGGGCGCCATTCTCTCCGCCCTGCCCCTGACCTGGGCCTGGAGTACGCCCTCCCCCCGCCATCTTGTCTGGCTGCTGGCCATCGCCGTCTTTTCGACCTTGGGCCAGGTCTGTCTGACGCTGGGCCTATCGATGGCCAGCGTCGCCCGTTTGGGGATTTTCAGCTATTTCTCCGTCATCTTCGGCGCCGGCTTTGGCTGGCTGCTGTGGCAAGAGCCCATCTCCACCGGTACGGCCGCCGGCTCCCTGCTCATCCTGATCGCGGGAGTGCTGGCGGGGGCCTAACGGCATCCGCCTCCATCACCCTACCCAGGCCCGGGCATTGCGGAAAAGCCGCATCCAGGGCCCATCGTCGCCCCAGCCATCGGGATGCCAGCTATGCTGGACGGCGCGAAAGACGCGTTCCGGATGGGGCATCATGATGGTGACCCGGCCGTCCCGGTTGGTCAGGCCGGCGATGCCCAGGGGCGAGCCGTTGGGGTTGGCCGGATAGCGCTCGGCGATGCCGCCGGCGTTTTCCACATAACGCACCACGACCCGACTGCCGGCGGACCTGAGGTGATCACCATCGCGGAACTCCGCCCGGCCCTCACCGTGAGCCACGGCGATGGGCAACCGCGAACCGGCCATGCCGGCCAGCAGGATGGAGGGCGTCTCCAACACCTCCACCAACAGGGTGCGGGCCTCGAATTGCTCGGAGCGATTGCGCACGAAATGGGGCCAATGCTCGGCTCCCGGGATGAGTTCCCGCAGGTTCGACAGCATCTGACAGCCGTTGCAGACCCCGAGGGTAAAGGTGTCGGGGCGCGCGAACCAAGCCTGGAACTGGTCGCGGACCGAGGGGTTGAAGAGGATGGACTTGGCCCAGCCCTCGCCGGCGCCCAGGACGTCACCATAGGAAAATCCGCCACAGGCGACCAGGCCCTGGAAGCCAGCCAGCTCGATCCGCCCGGCCATGATGTCCGACATGTGAACATCGACGCAGGCAAAGCCGGCCTGATGGAAGGCCGTCGCCATCTCGACCTGACCGTTCACGCCCTGCTCCCGCAGCACCGCCAGCCGTGGCCGAGCCCCCCGCTGAATGAAGGGGGCGGCGATATCCTCCTCGGGATCGAAACTCAACTCGATGCGCAGACCGGGGTCGCCCGGATCGCCGATGCGGTCATGTTCCTCGGCGGCGCAATCCGGGTTATCGCGCAGGGATTGCATCGCCAAGGTCGTTTCGGACCAGACGCGCTGGAACTCCTTGCGCGTCCCCGCCAAGACGGCTACCCCGTGGCGCAGGAAGCGGATGACCCCCTCCCCCGCGGCCTCGGGACTACCGATCACGAAGGAGGCAGCGCCCAGGCCGTGATCATGCAGGAGTTTGAGGACATCGTCCGTGTCCGTGTGACGGACCTGGATGACGGCGCCCAGTTCTTCGCTGAACAGGGCGGCGAAGGGCTCGCTGCCCAGGGCGTCCAAATCGATCTCGAGCCCGCACCGCCCGGCAAAGGCCATCTCGCACAGGGTAACGAAGAGACCGCCGTCGGAGCGATCGTGGTAGGCCAGGGCCAGGCTCTCCCCCGCCAGTTCGCGGATGGCGGCGAAAAAGCGTTTGAGCGACTCCGGATGCTCTAGGTCCGGCCCCTTGTCCCCGACCTGCCCATGGACCTGAGCCAGACAGGAACCGCCCAGACGGTTGCGGCCCGCCCCCAGGTCGATGAGAATCAAATCCGTATCGCCGAGATCGAGGCGCAACTGGGGGGTTAGGGTGCGGCGGGCATCGGTGACGGGGGCGAAGGCTGAGACAATCAGCGACAGGGGCGCGGTCATGGTGCGCCGCTCGCCGTCCACCGCCCAGACCGTCTTCATGCTCATGGAATCCTTGCCCACCGGAATGGCGACCCCTAGGGCCGGGCAGAACTCCAGGCCCACCGCCTTGACCGTCTCGAAGAGTTTGGCGTCCTCGCCAGGGTGACCCGCCGCCGCCATCCAGTTGGCGGAGAGTTTGATGTCGCCGAGGGCGGCGATATCCGCCGCCGCCAGGTTGGTGATGGCCTCGCCCACCGCCATCCGCCCGGAGGCGGCGGCATCGATCAGGGCCAGAGGGGTGCGCTCGCCGATGGCCATGGCCTCGCCGTTATAACCAAAGCCGTCGCGGGTGGTCACGGCCACGTCCGCCACCGGCACCTGCCAGGGGCCGACCATCTGGTCCCGCGCCACCAGGCCGGTAATGCTGCGGTCGCCGATGGTGATCAAAAAGGTTTTGTCCGCCACCGTCGGCAGGCGCAGCAGCCGCAGGGCCGCCTCCTTGAGGTCTAGGCCAGCCAGGTCCAGGGCCGGCTTGTGGAAGGAGTGATGATGGACATCCCGCAACAGGCGCGGCGCCTTGCCGAAGAGCAGGGGCATGGGCATGTCGATGGGGGTATTGGCGAAGTAGGCGTCGCCCAAGAGCAGATGTTCCTCCACCGTCGTCTCGCCAACCACGGCGTAGGGGCAGCGCTCGCGCTCGCAGAGGCCCTTGAACTCCTCCAGCCGCTCGGCGGCGATGGCGAGGACATAGCGCTCCTGGGACTCATTGCACCAGATCTCCAGGGGCGACATGCCGGGGTCGTCGTTGGGCACCGCCCGTAGCTCGAAGCAACCGCCCCGGCCGGCGTCATGGACCAGCTCCGGCAAGGCATTGGAGAGGCCCCCGGCGCCGACGTCATGAATGAAGAGGATGGGGCTGTCCTCGCCCCGAGCGCAGCAGCGGTCGATGACCTCCTGGCAACGGCGCTGCATCTCCGGATTGGCGCGCTGCACCGATGCGAAATCCAGGTCCTCCGCCGAGGCCCCGGAGGCCATGCTGGAGGCGGCGCCGCCGCCCAGACCGATGAGCATGGCCGGCCCGCCCAGCACCACCAGGGGCGAACCCACCGGGAAGGGGTGTTTGTGGACGTGTTCCGGGCGAATGTTGCCCAGGCCGCCGGCGAGCATGATGGGCTTGTGATAGCCCCGCAGCTCGGTACCACTGGGCCCCGGCACCGCTTGCTCATAGGTGCGGAAGTAGCCGCAGAGGTTGGGGCGGCCATATTCGTTATTGAAGGCCGCCGCGCCAATGGGGCCCTCGAGCATGATATCCAGGGCCGAGACGATGCGCCCCGGCCGGCCGTAATCCTGCTCCCAGGGCCGTTCCAGGCCGGGGATACGCAGATTGGAGACCGAGAAGCCACAGAGCCCCGCCTTGGGCTTGGAGCCACGCCCGGTGGCACCCTCGTCGCGGATCTCACCACCCGAGCCGGTGGCCGCGCCCGGTTCCGGGGCGATGGCCGTGGGGTGGTTGTGGGTCTCGACCTTCATGAGGATGTGGATCTCCTCGTCATGCTCGCCATAGACTCCGTCCTCGGGGTTGGGCATGAAGCGCCGGCCCTCCCCACCCTGGATGACGGCGGCATTGTCGCGGTAGGCCGAGAGCACTTGGTCCGGGGACTGTTCGGTGGTGTGGCGAATCATGCCGAAGAGGGAATGACGCTGGGGCTGGCCGTCGATGACCCAACTGGCATTGAAGATCTTATGGCGGCAATGCTCCGAATTCGCCTGAGCGAACATCATCAATTCCACGTCGGTGGGATTGCGGTTCAGGGCGACGAAGCTCTCCACCAGATAGTCGATCTCGTCGTCCGACAGGGCGAGACCCAGGTCGCCATTGGCCCGTTCCAGGGCGGCACGGCCACTCGCCAGCAGGTCCACGGTCAGGCAGGGCCGCGGCTCGGCCTGGAGGAAGAGGCAGGCGGCGTCCTCCTCGTCAAATAGGACTTGTTGAGTCATACGGTCGTGGAGGGCCGCCGCGGCCGCCCCTTGTTGCTCGGGGGTCAGGGGTCCCTCGGTGGTCGCCAACCAGTAGGCCGTACCACGCTCGATCCGCCGAATCTTATTTAGCCCGCAATTGTGGGCGATATCGGTAGCCTTGGAAGACCAGGGCGAGAGGGTCCCCGACCGGGGGACCACCAGCAGGAGTTCACCCCTGGGCTCGTGCCCGGCCAGCTTGGGCCCGTAGCGCAAGAGGCGGTCCAGGACCGCGCGCTCCCCCTCGTCCAGGGTTTGCTCCAGCTCGACGAAATGTCGGAATTCAGCGTAAAGGCTCAAGTTTCCGCCTATCTCGGCAGCCAGGCGCCATTCGAGCTTGCGCAAGCGGAAATCGGAAAGGGCGGGGGCGCCACGTAGGACAAGCATGGGCAAGGGGCTCCGGCGGATGGGTCTGATGTCAGCCATGATACCCCAAGGGCCGAGGGCGGGGAGTGGCAAAGGCCTCCGGTGAACCGGCCCCGCACGGATCCGACCGGGGCCACAGTATCGGGCCAGAGCTAGGAGGCCGGGGCGGTCCAGGGCAGGGTCAGGATACCATCGCGCACGAAGCCGGAGGGCTGGCCAAGCTCCTCGTAGTAGGTACAAAGCCTGCCTACAAAACGGAAGTCGCCGATATAGCGGTGAGAGATCTTGCGGCGCAGGTTGCTGGCCAGATCGAGGCCCTGCAGGTGACAGACGAGGACGCGGATGACGCCGGCGTGGGCAACCAAGAGCAGGGTCTGGGTAGGGTGACCCGCCGCCATATCCAGGAGTTGCGCTAGGCAGCGGGCCTGCATCTGCCGAAAACTCTCGCCACCTGGAAAAACGTAGTCCGGGTCCTGTTTGAACTGGGGATAGGCCTGAGTCACCTCATCCTTATCGAGGCCAAAGAGCTCGCCGTAGTTGATCTCATTGAAGGCAACATGACTCTCCACCACGTCCCGGCCCCGGCTCCGGGCATAGTAGAGGGCCGTATTGCGGGCACGGCCCAGATTGCTGGAATGGATGGCATCAAATACCAGTCCCCGGTCCATCAGACAATGGTTCACATCGAGCAGATCGCTCTCCCAGTCGCTGGCGGGCGGGGCATCGCCCCAGCCCATGATGCGCCGGGCCTCATTGCTCTGGGTGCGAAAATGGCGAACCAGAATCAGGCGCATGATGGCTCTCGCTAACCTCAATCGCCCAAGGGCCCGAACAGGTCGCCGAGGACCGCGTGGATGGCGGTCGCGAACTCCTCGAAGGAATGGGGCTTGACGATATAGTCCTCGACCTCGTAGCGATAAGCGGCGGCGCGGTCGTTGGGCTCGTTGGAGGAGGTCAGCACGATGACCCTCAGGCCCCGCAGTTCAGGGTCCGCCCGGAGCGCCTGGAGAAACTCGATGCCGCTCATGCGCGGCAGGTTAAGATCCAGGAGGATCAGGCCCGGCGGCTTGATCCGCGCCCGACCCTTGCCGCGCAACAGCTCCAGGGCCTCGGTGGCGGTGCGGGCCACATGCAGGGGTATGGCGATGGCGTGCCGCTTGAGGGCGCGCTGTACCGTCATAACGTCCACACGATCATCCTCCACAAGCAGAATACCGCTGCTAGGCTCGCTCATCTCGGTAGGTCTCGGTTGGTTTGTGTGCCATCCCCACCCGGGTCAAGCGCCTGTTCCCGCTTTGCCCAGGTGAACACGAAGCGGCAGCCACGCCGCTTGCCCTTCCTATCCACGCCATCATCCAGGCGGATGGTACCTCCATGCTCCTCCACCAGCTTCTTGACCAGGGCCAGGCCAATGCCGGTGTTGACGCCGTAATCCTTGACGCTCAGGGTCTGGAACATGAGGAAGACCTTGTCTCGAAACTCCGGGGGGATACCCGGGCCATCGTCCTCGATGGCAAAGAGCCACAGTTCCCCCAGATCCTGGCCAGAGACCCTTATCCAGCCGCGGTCACGGTCATGGTGACGGATGGCGTTAGCGATGAGATTGGCGAAGACCTGCGACAGATGCAGACGATCGGTGTGCAGGACCGGCAACTCAGGCACGATCTTCACCCTAAAACTCCTTGGCGGAGCCAGGCTATCCACGACCTCCGCCACCAGAGTGCCCACATCCACATCCTCCAGGCTCCCCGCCACCCGGCCGATACGGGAATATTCCAGGAGGCCCTCGATGAGGGCATTCATGCGTGCCACCCGGTCGCGCAACAGATCGAGCTGCTCCTGGGTCTCGGGAGTCAGCCGATCCTGAAGGTCCTCCTTGAGCCATTCCGACAGGTTGGCGATGCCGCGCAGGGGCGCCTTGAGATCATGGGAGGCGACATAGGCGAACTGCTCCAGGTCCCGCGCCCGCCGCTCGGACTCGAAAGTACGCCGCTCCACCCGGTGCTCGAGGGTCATGTTGAGGCACTGCATGGCCTGCTCCGCCCGGCAGCGCTCGGCGATCTCGACGTTGAGGGCCTCGTTGGCACGAGATAACTCCAGGGTGCGCTCCGCCACCAGCCGCCGCACCTGGCGGTCCCGCCCGGTGAGCGCCAAGAGATAAACGCAGGTCAGGAAGGTAAAGACTAGGCCCATGACCGGGATGAGCCAGACTCCCCAACCCTTGGTTTGGAAGGCGCCCGGCACCGGGGTACAGACCAGGGTCCAGGTCAGGTCCCCAGCCTGCACCTGGCCCTTGTAGGAAGTGCCGATGGGATCCGGGTCCGGATGCCCGTTCGCCGCGTCCCGGACGCGGGAGTGATGGACGTAGAAGAGGTGCCGCTTCTGCGTTCCGTCCTGGGACCAGAAGGCGATATCCACGCCGCTTGAACCCAGGCTGGCCATGGCCTCATCGATGAGTTCGCCAAACCGGAAGACGCCGATGGCAAAGCCACGCACCTCCTGTTCCTCGATACCCACTGGCTCGGCATCGACTTCACTTGGCGTCTCCGCCCCCTCGCCCTCCTCGACCCGGGTAAAGACCGGGCGATAAATAGAGAAGTGGCTCTCCCCGGCCTTGCCATTCTGGGGTTCCGGCTCGCCCACCACCAGGGTCCGGAGTTCCGCCGCCTTCAACAAGCGATCCAGCACCCGGGGCATGCCAGCCAGGTCCAGGCCCAGTAGGGGTGTATTTTCCGGGTAGGGTTGAACGTAGAGGATGGGAAAATGGACGGGCCGCTCCGGCGCCGGCCGACCCTCGCCGTCGGCGGCCTGATCCTGAATCTGAAAGCGAGGTATCCCAGGGCGGACCCTGGCGATAAATTCCCGCCGCTGGTCCTCGGTCACCCGTGGCGCCCATTGCAGCGTCTGAATGATACGGTTGCGTTTGAGGGTCGGACCAACGAACTCCCGAAACTGCCGCCGAGTGACCAGGGAGGCGGCATCGAAGAAGCCGCCCAAATCCTGCACCAGTCCTAGGGAGTAGTCCAGTTCCCGTTGGATCACCAGCAAGCGGTCCCGGGCGGCCTCGGAGAAGGCGGCGAAGTGCCGCTGATTTTCCAGATCGGCGATACGCGCCGAGACCATCCAGGTCCCCAGGGCACCCAACAGGGCTACCACGAAGATCGGGCCATAGCTGCGCCAGAAGGCGGCCGCCTCGGCAATCCACTCCCCCATCCTGACCTGGGGCCACCTCATGCCAGGGCCTCGGGATCGGGGGGAAAACGCTCACCGATACGGCGCATGACCTCGTCCATGACCTGGCTTACCGTCTGGTTCATGTCCCAGTTCGCCAGCACCGGAATGTCGGCCTTTTGGGCCTGATCGACCATGAAGGTTTGCAGGGCCCAGATCTCGGACAACATCTCGCGATGCCGATCGGAGTCGCGATCCGGGGCCTCGCGGCTGCGGCGTTTAAATTGCTCATCGAGGCGGGCCCGCGTCGTCACCGCCAGTACCAAGGGCACCAGCACGGACTTGGTCCGCACCTCCGCCAAGTCCAGATAGGTCGGAAGGACATGGACGCCATCGATGATGAGGTCGGTCCGCTCCTTGACGGCGCGGGCAATGGTCGCCTCCAGGGCCACCCGGACCGTGCCGAACTGGGCCAGAAATCCCGCGATGATCGGGTCCTGGGGGTAGGCCGCCGACCCTTCAATCTGGGGCAGGCCCCGCCAGGCATCAAAACTGGAATAGCCCAGGGTGGGCGCCACATGGGGCACCAGATAACAGCGGATGATCTCCCGCATCATGTCCGTGGACTGGGTGCGAACGATATCCAACAGGTAGGCCAAGCGGGTAGCCAGGGTGCTCTTACCGGTCCCAGTGGCGCCACCGAGAAGGATGATCAGGGGCTCGCCGCTATCGTTGAAGCGGCAGCGCGAGAGGAAGCGGTTTCCGGCATCCTGAAAGCCCCCGGACTTGAGGGTGGCATAGACCTCCTGACGCAGTTCCTTGCGCCCGATCTGAGTAACTCCCTGCTCGCGCAGGCTGGCATGGACCAGGGCGGCTCCCCGGGCGGCCATGTCGGAACGTATGCCACAACCCTCCAGGTGGCGCGCCAGGACGCCGGTGGAAAAGGGCTCGGACCCATCCTGGCGGCGCACCACGACCCGGGAAAACCCGCCACCGGCATCATAGTCGCCGCGGATCTGCGTGCCGAAGCGGCGTTCCAACTCCTCGCCCACCAGGCGCCGCAAGTCATGCGTGGACATGACCTCGGTATCGCCATCCAACTGATTGCGAAGGCGATTGGCAATGGCATAGGCTTGGGTAAAAGAGATACCAACATCCACCAGCGACTGCACCAGGATGCCGCGCAGGAAGGGTAATCGTTCCCCCGTCGCCGTCTCTACCAATAAGGCCTTACTTGCCATGATTCGGCTCTCCACCAGCGACGCCACTGGCTGGCACCCGCAACCTGGACAAAAAATGAGGTCCCTGTAAACACCATTGGCCGCGGAGGCCAGACACCCGTCTGCTTAACGGGGGGAGGACCAGAGGCAAGGAGGGCGGGCCTGATTTCATCATCCCAATGCCGGCTTAACGCCCCGGCACCTGCTCCAGTTGGGCAAAGATGCAATCCAGCACGGGCTGATTGTCACCAGGGAGAAAGGCATTTATATTCGAGGCGTAGGTGTGGCGGTCGATGCGTCCAAAGTAAAGCTTGGAGGTTTGATCGATAAAGTCGATATTCGCATCGCCACTTTCCACTTGCACCAGGTAATTTAGAGGCTGTCTGCCGATGTCCAATTTGCCACAGACCCTGACAAGGTGATCCACGAAGGCGTCGTCGCCGGGATCCCCGTCGAGGGAGTCCGGGGCCACCAGGGAGCCGCCACAGCCAGATATCGCCAGGACCGCCAGGACCACCGCCAGGTTTGTTCTCTTCGATGACATGGCCGTTAATCCTCTTGGGATGGTGTCATGACCTTGGATGCGGGTTAGGCGAGCGGGACGAGCCAACTCGGGGTTCAACCTGGGGGTTTCGCGAGCCATTTTAGTGCCCGCGCGCCCATAGTCCAGCCTCTTTTCACCATCGGAATTTTTGGCGCCACCCCGCGACGACCGCGACCCCTGGCCGGCAAATCCTTCGATCCATTGCGGTGACCCTATGTCCAACCTGATCAAACTTCTTCATGACATGGCGTCCTTGCGGGCCGAGTACCAGCGGCTGCACGAGGACCTCCTGGGTCTCTCGGTGCGCCGCCTGCTGTTTCTGGCTCGGCCTGGCGCGCGACAGGGAGTTGATGCCCGGTTCCAGCAACTGTTCCAGCGTCTGGGAGAAGTGGGGGAGGAGATGGGCCGCTTAACCGCGGACGACCTCGCCATCCGCCGGGGAGAGGATCTATTCCAGGCCCTCGAAGACTTCCGCCAAGCCTTCGGCGAGACCCTGAGGCAACTGGACATTCTCCGCCGGGCGCAAGCCAGCCAAGCCGCCGGGGCCCCTGGCAAGGACAGCCGCGAACTGCTTGCCCCCTATGACGACGCCCTCCAGTACCAGCGCCGCATGGGTGCCCGGATCAACGACTTGCTCGCCAATCTCTGAATGCCCTGGCCTGAGTGAGCGGCCTTAGCCCCCCAGAAGGGACCGGGCGGAGGGCCCCGCCGCCACCCTCCGGGTTGGGGGGAGCCCTGCCCATCACCCTGCGGGGCGTGCCTCCGCCCCGCACTCCAGGCCCTGAATCACTTCAGGGCCGCCGACTGGAAGCTGTTTTCAACCAAGGGCTTGGCATCGGCCTGGGGCACATGGCATTGGTTGCAGAAGTGCCGGTTGCCCGCCGGCCGATCGAGCTTGTTGCCGTTCCGATCGATGAAGTGGGCCTCGCTCATCTCCACCGACTTGGCCTCGTCTTCGTCCGGTCCCTTCATATGGCACTCCAGGCAGCCGTTCTCCTTGAGATTGATGGTGTACTTCTCGTTGGCATGGGGGACCAGGGGTGGCTGCTGCTCGAAGCTACGGGGTATATTTTCCTTGTCATCAATATACTTATGGAGCTCCGGCGCCGGCTCCGTTACCAGAATCGGCAGGTCGCCGCGCAAGGACAGAACACCGGCGAGAACTTGTCCCGCCAGCCCCGCCTGACCGGCTACCAGGAGGACCAGAATGGTTAGGGATGGCTTCATGACGACACCTCTCTCTTGTGGTTTTCGCCGCATACGGCCGGGCGATGGTTATTGGCAAAACGCGTGGTGAAGGCAAAGACGTCGCGACCGCAGACATCGATGCACCGTCCACAATTTGTGCAGTGGCCGGACAGGATCATCGGCCCCAGCCCCTTGTCGGCTCCCTTCAGCGCCGGCCGGATGACCCAGTGCTCGGGGCACACCGCGAAACAGTCCATGCAATCATCGCAGCGCTCGCGCCGGACCGCGGCGACCCGCAGCACGGCGGCCGTGCCGACCAGGCCATAGAAGGCGCCGATCGGACAGAGATGGCCACACCAGGCCCGGCGACCCACGCACAGATCGAGCAGAAACACCGCCGCCAGCACGCCCCAGGCCAGCCCCATCCCAAAGACCAGGCCGCGATAGACCATGGCGACCGGATTCACCAACTCCCAGGCCAGGGCGCCGCTGACCGCCGCCACCAGCAGGATGGCGCCCAGGAGCCAGTAGCGGGTCTGATCGGAAAAATGCACCCCGGCCTTGATGTTGAGTTTGCACCTCAGCCATTCGGCGGCATCGGTGACCGGATTGACGGGACAGACCCAACTGCAATAGACACGACCGCCCACCAGCAGATAAAAGGCCAGCACGATCAGGCCACCGATTACGGCCGTCGTCTCGGGGACATGGCCCGACGCGAACACCTGCAAGAGCAGCAGGGGATCGGTCAAGGGCAGCAGGTCCAGGGTCAGGCTGGAGGCCAGGTTGCCCTTGACGATCCAGGCGCCGAACCAGGGACCGGCCAGGAAGAGCGCCAGGATCAGCACCTGGCTCAAGCGCCGTAGCACCAGATAGCGGTGAGCGCCAAACCAGCCCTTGAGCCGGCGTGCCTCGGCGCCAGGACGACCGCCGGCTTGCATCAGAGACCTCCCTTGCGGTTGAGCGTCTCCAGCGGATTGCTGGGGAAGGGCGAGGCCGCGGCGGGGGCTAATGGCACGGCAGGACCGGATGACGCCATCGGCAGGGTTGGGGACGTTGCCGGGT
>JBATOB010000369.1:0-2084 GCA_049290655.1 Chromatiaceae bacterium
TTGGCGGATCGCCGGCGTGGTGCGAGCATGTTTATGCAGATTGAGATTCATGGCTGGCGGGTCTCCGGGTGGAGCAGGCCGAGGGCATGCGTGCGGCACGACGGGCACACCGGATCTCTGCTCTCAAGAGGCAAAGGACCTCTCTCGCTAAGAATAACGGAAACTCCGTCTCGGTATATGATCACACGGGGCCTGACACCTATTGATGAGGGTACTACCAAAATCCCAATCTGCGGCCCAGCAGCCCGCTGCCTCTATCAGCTTGATCTGAAAACACGATGGGCCAGAATGCGGCCGCGTCTGGGCGCGACGTTATTGAACCTTCACGAATCCGGCGTCCTGGCTATAGCGCTGGCCGCTGATCGATCCAGGTGATGACCTCGTCGATCTTGGGGCCTTTGGCGGGGGCGAGGCGCTTGGCCTCTTCCAGGGCGGAGCGAGCCTGGCCATAACGGCCCCCATGGATATAGGCCATGGCCATGCCGACGAAGGCGTCGGCATTGTTGGCGTCCAGGTTGATGGCGCGCTGAAAGCTCTGGATGCTGCCGGCATAGTCCTGACTCATGAGCTGGGCGCCGCCCAGGCGCTGGAAGGCCCGGGAGGAGTTCGGCTCGGCGACCACCGCCTGTTGCAGAGCGGCGAGGGCCTCCGGGAGCTTACCCTCGTTGAGCAGGGTTTCGCCCTGCTGAAGCAGGCTGGGCTCCTCGGTGGCGGCCAGGGGCAGGGCCAGGCACAGGAACGCCGCAGCGAGTAATAAACGGATTTTCATGACAATGTCTCCTCCAGAAATGAAAAATCCCGCGGGGGCACCAGGCCCCGCGCGGGATCTCGCTCGATCGCGATCTAGGTCCCGCTATTTCAAGGAACCCTTACCGTAACGGGCCTCGAAACCGGCGCGCACCTTTTCCAGCGACTCCTTGCTCATGCCATTGAAGTACCAGTCATGGCCCTCGATGGGCTTGAAGTGCTTCTCCAGCAGGGCCACGGCCGCCTTGTCGTTCTTATCCTTGTGTTGGACCACTTCCTTGAGTTGCGGAATCCACTCGAAATAGGTGTGCTTGGCCACCTCGTAGATGCCGTGCCACCAAGTGTAGTCCGGGCCCATCATGGCGGCGCCATGGCGGGCGCGACGGCCCTCGTGGTGCCAGATCTCCCACCAGGTCCATTCGATCGGCTCGTCAAAGGGCGCGGGGGTGATGTAGCCCTTCTCCTTGAGTGCGGCCATGACGGCGGCGATCGGCTTGGCGAACTTCTCGTTATAGAGTTCGACCACGTCGTCGAACTGCTTGTAGTGGCCCTCGACCACGCTAGTGGAGTGACAACCAAAGCAGACGCTCTCCATCTTGGCGCGGCGATCCTTCCAGGTGATGACCTCGACCACCTTGGAGTCCTTGGCCGCGTCGCCGACCTTGGGCAGCTCCTTACCCTCGGGGATATCGAACTCATTGCCATCCTCCAGCTTCACCAGATTCATCTTGGTGGAGATGGGTGGCCTCAGGGTCCAGGAGATACGCTCGCCGACGTTGTGAGTCTTGGGCTGATTGAGGCCGGCGCTCATGTGGCAGGTGGCACAGGTGGGGGCGGCGGAGTAATCCACCCCGGCGATCCACTTGTCGGACTTGAGATTCATCTCCTCGATCTGTGCCCGGTAGATGATGCCGTGCTTGGACTCGTTATAAACCTCGATCTGGGGATGATCGGGTCCCACATGGCATTTGCCACAGGTGTCCGGGGTACGGGCCTGTTCGCGGGAGAAGCGATGGCGGCCATGGCAGGCGGTGCAGGAGCCCTTGGAGCCGTCCGGGTTCAAGCGACCGATGCCGGTGTTTGGCCAGCTACCCGGGAGGGGGCGACCCTTGTTCTTGCCCTCGGTTTGAAACTCGAGGAGACCACCATGGCACTGGCGGCAGCCGGCGTTGACCGCCGCGGGTCCGCCCACCACCTCGCCCATCAGGTTACTTGATTATTAACATGCCTCAGCCATTTTCAGGAGGCGATGCGGCATGGGCGGTGTCCGCACCGCCGCCCAGCCCAGGCGCGGCAGCATGGCGGCCAGGTCAAAGCGGCGATTGAAGCGATAGCAG
>JBATOB010000370.1:0-13860 GCA_049290655.1 Chromatiaceae bacterium
AGGGTGCTGGATGTGCAGGCCACGCAGGACGCCATGGCGGGAATAGGCCTGATTATCCTGCACCAGACCCGGGGGGATGCTCGCGGCGGCATAGCGATCCTGTTGCCAGCTCTCCAGGAAATAGCCCCGCTCATCGCCAAAGACCTGGGGTTCGATAATGAGGACGCCGGGGATCTCGGTGGCAATGGTGTTCATGGCTCGGCGGAGCGCCCCAGCAGCCCCAACAGATAATCGCCATAGCCGCTCTTGGCCAGGGGTGCGGCGATGGCGCGCAACTGGTCGGCATCGATCCAGCGTCTTTGCCAGGCAACCTCCTCGGGGCAGCAGATCTTGAGGCCCTGGCGTTGCTCGATGGTCTCGATGAAGTTACTGGCCTCCATCAGGGACTGATGGGTCCCCGTGTCGAGCCAGGCGGTACCACGGCCGAGACGTTCTAGGAAGAGCTCGCCCTGGGCCAGGTAGAGGTTGTTGAGGTCCGTAATCTCCAGTTCGCCACGGGGGGAGGGCTTGAGATTGGCCACCAGGTCGCACACCTGCTCGTCGTAAAAGTAGAGCCCGGTGACGGCGTAGTTGGACTTAGGCTTGGCCGGCTTTTCCTCCAGGCCGAGGACGCGCCCGAGGGAGTCGAGTTCCGCGACGCCATAGCGCTCGGGGTCCTTGACCCAGTAGCCGAAGACCGAGGCCCCGCGCTCGCGCAGGTTGGCGGCGCGCATCTGCTGGACCAGACCATGGCCATAGAAGATGTTATCACCCAGGATCAGGCAGCTTGGATCGCCGGCGACGAAATCGGCGCCGATGATGAAGGCCTGGGCCAGGCCGCCGGGTTCGGGCTGGACGGCGTACTGGAGGGAAATACCCCACTGGCCGCCATCGCCGAGTAGGTCCTGGAAGGCCTCGGCGTCCCGGGGGGTGGTGATGACCAGGATCTCCCGAATCCCCGCCAACATCAGGGTGGCGAGGGGGTAGTAGATCATGGGCTTGTCGTAAACCGGCAGCAGTTGCTTGCTGATGGTATGGGTCAGCGGATAGAGCCGGGTGCCGGAGCCCCCGGCGAGGATGATGCCCTTGCGATTCATGCCGCGCCCCCCCTTTTGGGGCCGTGGCCCTCGCCGGTGCCCAGGCGCTGGCCACGATAACTGCCATCCATCACCCGTCCGCACCAGCCAGGGTTCTCCAGATACCAGCCCAGGGTCTGGCACAGGCCGGTCTCGAAGCGCTCCTGGGGCGCCCAACCCAGCTCGGTCTTGAGCTTGGTGGCGTCGATGGCGTAGCGCTGGTCATGTCCGGGGCGGTCGGTGACGAAGACCTTGAGCTGGGCATGGGGTCGGTGGGACGAGTCCGGCACCAATTCGTCGAGCAGGCCGCAGAGGGTATCGATCACCTCCAGGTTGGTGCGCTCGCTGTCGCCGCCAACGTTGTAGACCTCGCCAGGCCGGCCAGCCGCCAGGACCCGCCAGATGGCCCGGCAGTGATCCTCGACATACAGCCAGTCACGCACGTTGGAGCCATTGCCATAGATGGGCAGCGGCTCCCCGGCCAGGGCCTTGAGGGCCACCAGGGGAATGAGTTTTTCCGGGAACTGGTAGGGGCCATAGTTGTTGGAGCAGTTGGTGGTCAGCACCGGCAGCCCGTAGGTATGGAACCAGGCCCGCACCAGGTGATCCGAGGCGGCCTTGGAGGCCGAATAGGGGGAATTGGGGGCATAGGGGGTGGTCTCGACGAAACGCCCGGTGGTGCCCAGGGAGCCATAGACCTCGTCGGTGGAGACGTGCAGGAAGCGGAAGGCCTCCCGCCCCGCCAAACCCAGGCCGGACCAGTAAGCCCGGGCGCAATCGAGGAGGTTGAAGGTGCCCAGGACATTGGTCTCGACGAAGGCCGCGGGGCCATCGATGGAGCGGTCCACGTGGGACTCGGCGGCAAAGTTGACCACGGCGTCCACGGCATAGTCCGCGAGCAGGCGGCCCACCAGGTTCCGGTCCCCGATATCGCCCTGGACGAAGACATGGCGGGGGTTGCCCGCCAGGGGCGCCAGGGTGTCGAGATTACCGGCGTAGGTCAGCTTGTCCAGGTTGACGATCTGGACATCCGTCTCCCGCAGCAGGAAGTGGACAAAGTTACCCCCGATGAAGCCGGCGCCGCCCGTAACCAGGATGGTTTTCATCACAGCCATGTCCTAGAAGGGGATGTCGTCGTCGAAGTCCACGGACGCGGGGGCACCGCCACCGCTGGAGCCACCAGCATTACCCGCCGACTTGCCGCCGAAGCCGTCATTGCCCCAGTCATCTCCGCCACCACTGGCCTGACGCGGCTGACTCCCGCCCTGGCTATCGTAGGGGGCGGAGCTGCCGCCACCGGCGCCACGGCTATCAAGCATCATCATGGTGCCGCGGATATCGACCACGATATCAGTCGAATAGCGATCCTGGCCATCGGGTCCCTGCCACTTATTGGTACGCAACTGGCCCTCGATATAGACCTTGGAACCCTTGCGCAGATATTGTTGGGCGATCTCGCCCAGACGCCCAAAGATCGTGACCCGATGCCATTCGGTGCGCTCCTGGGCCTCGCCGGTATTCTTGTCCTTCCAGGATTCACTGGTAGCAAGGCGGAGCTTGGTCACCGCCATGTTACTGGGCGTATAGCGGGTTTCCGGATCGGCCCCCAAGTTGCCGATCAGCATGACCTTGTTGAGACTTCCTTTGGACATGGGTTCCTCGTGCCACGTAAGGCGATAATGGCCCCCGCGCGGGGCGAAATTGGCGATTCGATAAGTGTTGGAGTTCGATTCTGACGGGCGCCGTACTTCCCGGAGACGGTCTTACCCCCCCGCCGCAAATTCTTGCAATCTTGCCCAATCGACTTGCCGCTTGTCCACCTTGAGATAAGCGACCCCCTCCTCGGCCACAATTAGGGCCTCCTCCACGCCGAGGATCGCCAGCAGTTGGTCCCTGAGCGCGGGATCGGCGGACCGCGCGCCGACGCGAATCATGTGGGGTACGCCCTGGCGGGGGGCCTGCATACGGAAGGCGACCAGAAACCAGACCAGGACGGCCAGGGCGCAGAAGATCGGCACCGCCTCCGCCCCCCAGTATTGATGAATCGAGCCGCCCACCAGACCGCCGAGAAAGGCCCCGGTGAACTGAGAGGTGGAATAGACCCCCATGGCCGTCCCCTTGGCCCCCGCCGGGGCTACCTTGGACACCATGGAAGGCAGCATGGCCTCCAGCAGGTTGAAGATGGTGATCAGGATAAAGAGCCAGAAGGCGATGGCGAGGATGCCATGGCCCAGAAAATTCAGCCCCAGCAGCCCCAGGACCAGGGCCACCAGGGTGCCGAGAAAGACGATCTTCATGCGCCCCTTGCCCTCGGCCTGGATAATGAGGGGGATCATGGCGACGATGGACAGCAGCAGGACCGGCAGATAGACCTGCCAGTGATCGACCGGCGCCAGGCCCTGGTCCCGCATAAAGAGGGGCAGTACCAAGAAGAGGGACGTCATGGTCAAATGCAGGGTGAAGATGCCGAGGTCCAGGCGCCACAGCTCGCCATCCGTCAGGACACCACGAAACTGGCTGGCCACGGGCTCTGCATCCCGGTGCAGGCCGGAATGGCTGGGATTCGGCACCACCAGCAGCAGGATCAGGATGCCCGCGCAGGCCAGCACGGCAATGAACCAGAAGAGGCCCTCCAGCCCCCCCCAATGGGCGACGAGCGGACCCAGCACCAGGGCCAGGGCGAAGGAGAGGGCAATGCTGATACCAATGCCCGCCATGGCGCGGGTGCGCACCGCCTCGCGGGTGAGGTCGGCGGTCAGGGCCATGACGGCGGCGGCGATGGCCCCACTGCCCTGGAGCAGGCGCCCGATGATGACACCGTAAATATCGTCCGCCAGGGCCGCCACCACGCTGCCGATGACAAAGATGATCAGCCCGCCCAGGATGACCGGCTTACGGCCAATGCGGTCCGACAACATGCCGAAGGGAATCTGGAGGAGGGCCTGGGTCAGGCCATAGGCACCGATGGCGAGACCGATCAGCAGGGGCGTCGCCCCGGGTATCTCGCGGGCCTGAATGGCAAATACTGGCAGTATCAGGAAGAGGCCGAGCATGCGCAGGGCAAAGATGCCGGCCAGGCCCGCCGAGGCGCGCCGTTCGGCGGAGGTCATGGGGATGGGCGGGGGTCCGGAACGGCTCATATCGGCTTTGCTTCGGCTGGGAATGGCTGAGCATAATAGCAGCTTCGCCCCACCCGGTTTAGGCTCATGGATAGCATCCGCATCCGCGGCGCACGAACGCACAATCTCAAGAACGTCGATCTGGAGTTGCCTCGGGATCGCCTCATCGTGATCACCGGCCTTTCGGGGTCGGGCAAGTCCTCCCTAGCCTTCGATACCATCTACGCCGAGGGCCAGCGCCGCTACGTCGAGTCCCTGTCGGCCTACGCCCGCCAATTCCTGTCGGTCATGGAGAAGCCGGACCTGGACCAGATCGAGGGCCTGTCGCCGGCCATCTCCATCGAGCAGAAGACCACCTCCCACAACCCCCGCAGCACCGTCGGCACCATCACCGAGATCTACGACTACCTGCGCCTCCTCTACGCCCGGGTCGGCACCCCGCGCTGCCCCCATCATGGCGAGACCCTGGACGCCCAGACCATCAGCCAGATGGTGGACCAGGTGCTGGCCCTGCCGGTGGGGGACAAGCTGATGCTGCTGGCGCCGGTGATCTCCGAGCGCAAGGGGGAGTATCAGCGCCTCTTCGCCGAACTCAACGCCCAGGGCTTCGTCCGCGCCCGGGTAGATGGCGACCTCTTCGAGCTGGACGAGCCACCGGAGCTGGACCTCAAGCGCAAGCACAGCATCGAGGTGGTGGTGGACCGCTTCCGCGTCCGCGACGACCTGCGCCCCCGTCTGGCCGAATCCCTGGAGACGGCCCTGAACCTGTCCAGCGGTATCGCCCGGATAGCCTGGCTGGATGAGCCCGAGAAGCCCGAACTCATCTTTTCGGCCCGCTATGCCTGCCCCATCTGCGGCTACAGCCTGCCCGAACTGGAACCTCGCCTCTTCTCCTTCAACAACCCCGCCGGGGCCTGCCCGAGCTGTGATGGCCTGGGGGTGGAGCAGTTCTTCGACGCCGCCAAGGTGGTGGTCCACCCGGAACTTAGCCTGGCCGGGGGCGCCGTGCGCGGTTGGGACCGACGCAATGCCTACTATTTCCAGATGATGCGCGCCTTGGGCGAGCACTATGGCTTCGATGTGGAGGTCCCTTGGACCGAACTGCCGGAGCAAGTCCGCCACATTGTCCTTAACGGTAGCGGCAAGGACCGCATCAAGCTCAAGCTGCCCCACGAGCATGGCCCGGGCAAGGTCCGCCCCTTCGAGGGGGTCCTGCGCAACATGGAGCGCCGCTACCGGGAGACGGACTCCGTCACCTTGCGGGAGGAACTGGCCCGCTACCTCTCCCACCAGGACTGCCCCACCTGTAAGGGCACGCGCCTCAACGAGGCGGCCCGACATGTCTTCGTGGCCGAGCGCGGCCTGGCGGAGATCACCCGCCTGCCCGTGGGCGAGGCCCTGAGTTTCTTCGAGGCCCTGGACCTGCCGGGCCAACGCGGCGAAATTGGGGCACGCATCATCAAGGAGGTCGCCCAGCGGCTGCATTTCCTGGTGGACGTGGGCCTGGACTATCTGACCCTGGAGCGCAGCGCCGAGACCCTGTCCGGCGGCGAGGCCCAGCGCATCCGTCTCGCCAGCCAGATCGGCGCCGGTCTGGTGGGGGTCATGTACATTCTGGACGAGCCCTCCATCGGCCTACACCAGCGCGACAACGCCCGCCTGCTCCGGACCCTGAATCACCTGCGCGACATCGGCAACACGGTCATCGTGGTCGAACACGACGAAGAGGCCATCCGCGCCGCCGATCGGGTGGTGGATATGGGCCCGGGGGCGGGGGAGCACGGCGGCGAGATCGTCGCCCAAGGCACCGCCGAGGAGATCGCCGCCTGCTCGGCATCCTTGACCGGGCGCTATCTCTCCGGCCAGTTGCGCATCGCCATCCCGGAGCAGCGCACCCCCACCGACCCGGCACGCCAGTTACGCCTGGTCGGCGCCCGCGGCCACAACCTGCGCGGCGTCGATGCCGCCATCCCGGTGGGCACCCTCTGCTGCGTCACCGGCGTCTCGGGCTCCGGCAAATCGACCCTGATCAACGACACCCTCTACCCCCTCGCGGCCCGCCGCCTCAACAACTCCAACCTCCAGCCAGCCCCCCACGACCGGGTGGAGGGCCTGGAGCACTTCGACAAGGTGGTGGATATCGACCAAAGCCCCATTGGTCGCACCCCGCGCTCCAACCCGGCGACCTATACCGGCCTGTTCAATCTGGTGCGGGAACTCTTCGCCAACGTGCCCGAGGCGCGCACCCGGGGCTATTCGGTGGGGCGGTTCAGCTTCAACGTCACCGGTGGGCGCTGCGAGGCCTGCAAAGGCGACGGCCTCATCCGGGTGGAGATGCACTTTCTGCCGGACATTTATGTCCAATGCGACGTCTGTAAGGGCCGGCGCTACAACCGCGAGACCCTGGAGATCCGCTACAAGGGCAAGACCATCGACGAGGTTCTGAACCTGACGGTGGAGCAGGCCCTGGAGTTTTTCGCTCCGGTGCCTACCCTGGCACGCAAGCTCCAGACCCTCATGGACGTCGGCCTCACCTATGTCCGCCTGGGCCAGAGCGCCACTACCCTCTCCGGCGGCGAGGCCCAGCGGGTCAAGCTCAGCCGCGAGCTTTCCAAGCGTGACACGGGACGGACCCTCTATTTCCTGGATGAGCCGACCACGGGTCTGCACTTCCACGACGTCAAGCAGTTGCTCGACGTCCTGCATCGCCTCCGGGATCACGGCAACACGGTGGTGGTCATCGAACACAACCTTGATGTCATCAAGACCGCCGACTGGGTCATCGACCTAGGCCCCGAGGGCGGCCATCGCGGCGGTGCCATCATCGCCACCGGCACCCCGGAGCAAGTGGCCGCCGATCCCGCTTCCCATACCGGGCGCTATCTCAAGGTCCTGCTGGAGCGGGGATGGTAACGTCAGCCGTTGGGGTCCACGCCAGCGGGCTGCAATCGGCGCCTCACCCCTCCAACCTCCCCGACCCCTTGACCCGGATCAAGGTTAGCGCTTTGCCGGGCTATAGGCTGAACGGTCACACTTCCCCATGATAGCGAGGGCTGCATCTTGTCCGAAATTCCCTTATCCACCGTTGGCAAGCGGTCGAGCCTGCTGGCCCTCGGCTTTCGGCCCTTCTTCCTCGCGGCCGCGGCCTTGGCCCTGCTGGCCATGGCCATATGGCTCGCACGTTTATGGGGCCTGCTTCCGGGGGACACCTATCTCGGCGGCACGGCCTGGCACGCCCACGAGATGCTCTTTGGCTATGTCGGAGCCGTGATCGCGGGCTTTCTGCTGACGGCGGCGCGCAACTGGACCGGGATCGAGACCCCCACGGGCGGGCGTCTCGGGGCCTTGGTCCTGCTCTGGCTGGCGGCGCGGCTCGGACCCTTGCTGCAACTGCCCCCCGCCCTGATCGCGATCCTCGACCTGGCCTTTTTCCCGGCCCTGGCCCTGGCCTTGATCCCACCGCTCTGGCAGGGGAAAAACAAGACCAACCGGGTCTTTCTCGCCCTCCTGGCGGCCATGACCCTGGCCAACCTGCTGGTTCACGCCCAAGCCCTGGGCCTGCTGGCCAATTCCGCGAGTCGTGGATCCCGTCTCATGCTCGACCTGACCCTGGTGATCCTCCTGATCGTGGCGGGGCGCATCATGCCCTTTTTCACCCAGAGCGCGCTCCCGGGCGGCCAACCCGTCAACCGACCTTGGGTGGAAGGCGCCACCTTCGCCGTCGCCACCGCGCTGGCCCTGGTAAACCTGCTGACGCCGGCACCCGCGCTCGTCGCCATCCCGCTCCTGGCCCTGGCGGCGTTGCAGGCCGTCCGCCTCGCCGGCTGGTATGACGGGCGCGCCTGGCGTAACCCCATGCTAGCGGTCCTTTATGCCGGCTACCTCTGGATGATAGCTGGCCTGTCCCTGGATGGGCTGTCCGCTCTGGGGCTCCTGCCCCCCTTCCCCGCCCTCCACGCCCTGACGACGGGGGCCATTGGTGTCTTTACCTTTGGCATGGTGACCCGGGTCACCCTGGGGCATACCGGCCGCGAGATGCGGGCCTCCACCGCCACCCTCGTGGCCTTCCTGGCGATCAATCTCGCCGCCTTGACGCGGGTGGTCCCAGCCTTGCTCTGGCCCAGCCAGTATCCCCTCTGGTTGGGGCTTTCCGGTGGACTCTGGATACTGGCCTTCGGCATTTTCCTCTGGGTTTACGGGCCGATGCTGATAGGGCCGCGGGTGGATGGCCGGCCGGGTTAAGCTCCATTTCCGCGGCGGCCTTGGGCTTGCCGACCCCCGGTCATGTTCTTGCGAAACGCAAGAGGCATGTAATACTTGACTTAGATCAAGGCCAGGACCCGCCCGGACCTATAATTTTTTTTAATCGGAAACGGCCACCAGATCGGCACCCTGTTCCGCCAGCGGATCCCCGGAGACGAACATAAGGTGGTGGTCATGATCGAGGAACTACGCCGGGCGCTGTTGTTATCCCGCTTGTCCGATGAACAATTGGCGCGGGTGGCGCGCCACGCCAACCATGTCCGGCTGGACGGGAGTCAGATGCTCTTCCGCCAAGGCGATCCCGCCGAACGCTTCTATCTGGTGATCTCCGGCCGCCTGCGATTATTCCGCCTGTCCCCGGATGGGGCCGAGAAGGTCATCGAGATCGCGGCGCCCGGAGAGACCTTCGCCGAGGCCCTGATGTTCCTGGACCAACCCCGCTATCCGGTCTGCGCGGCGGCCCTGGACCCGGTCGAACTGATTAGCATGGATACCCGGGACTTCACGCGCATGTTGCGGGAATCCTTCGATACCTGTTTCATCCTGCTCGGGGTCCTGAGCCAGCGCCTGCGCGGCCTGGTGAGCGAAATCGATAATCTTACCCTGCATTCCGCCACCAGCCGCTTCGCCTGTTACCTGCTCGCCAAGTGTCCGGGCGAGGGCCAGATCCTGGACATGAACGTCCGCAAGGGCGTCATCGCCTCGCGCCTCTCCATCAAACCCGAGACCTTCTCCCGCATTGAAAAAGACCTGAGTGATCGCGGCATCATCCGCGTTCAGGGTCGGCATGTCACTATCCTTGACCCCAGTGCCCTGGAGAAGATTGCCGCCTTGGGAGATCTAGGGGAACCCGCCTACTTGCCCCGCATGCCCGTCCTACCCTGTTAGCTGCCAAGGGGCCTTTGGACCCACGGACCCGTCTCGGACAGTGGGGCCGGGCCTGGCCTGGCCTGGGACGCGGCATACCAGAACGCAGACGCAACAGCTCGGCGGTGATCAGGGACGCCAGCAGACGCCGGAGTTAGCTCATAAGCCAAGCCAGCCCGCGCGGGCGCTTATCATCCTCATGCCCGCCACCTTACCTTTCCCCAAGCCGATTTCGGCGACCTTGCCGAAAAATACCAGGGTTAGTCGTAGTCGGTTCCGGACCTCTGGCTTGGGGCGACCAGACCTATCTGCCTCCCTCCTGTCCCAGCCTACGAGTAGAATGGCGCCATGGAAGACATATCCCACATTCTCGCCCCCCTCAACGAGCCCCAACGCGATGCGGTGACGGCGACCGGCGGCAACCGGCTGGTGTTGGCGGGCGCTGGCAGCGGCAAGACCCGGGTCTTGGTGCACCGCATCGCCTGGCTGATCCAGGTGGAGCATCTGGCGCCCTGGTCCCTGCTGGCGGTCACCTTTACCAACAAGGCGGCGCGGGAGATGCGCACCCGCATCGAGGAGATCCTCCAGCAGCCCATCGGCGGCATGTGGGTTGGCACCTTCCACGGCCTGGCCCACCGCTTCCTGCGCGCCCACTGGCAAGACGCCAAGCTACCCCAGCACTTTCAAATCCTGGATGCCGATGATCAGTTGCGCCTGGTCAAGCGCCTGCTCAAGGAGCTGCAACTCGACGAGTCACGCTACCCCCCCCGCCAGGTCATGGGCTTCATCAACCGGGAAAAGGACGAGGGCCGCCGGCCGGAGCACCTGGACGATGGCGGTGATTTCTACCAGCGCAAGCTCATCGAGGTCTATCGCGAGTACCAGGCGGCCTGCGAGCACGCCGGCCAGGTTGATTTCGCTGATCTGCTGCTGCGCACCCATGAACTGCTGCGGGACCGCCCGGACATCCGCCACCACTACCAGGAGCGCTTCGCCCACATCCTGGTGGACGAGTTCCAGGATACCAATGCCATCCAGTACGCCTGGCTGCGCCTGCTGGCCGGGGACCGGGACAATCTCTTCCTGGTGGGCGACGACGATCAGTCCATCTATGGCTGGCGTGGGGCCCGGGTGGAGAACATCCAGAGCTTCCAGCGCGACTACCCCAACACCCAGGTGGTGCGCCTGGAGCAAAATTATCGCTCCACCGGCACCATCCTCAAGGCCGCCAACGCCCTGATCGCCCAAAATCCTAACCGACTGGGCAAGAACCTCTGGACCCAGGACCCCGAGGGCGAACTCATACTGCGCTACGCCGCCTTTAACGAGGTGGACGAGGCCCGCTTCGTGGCCGATCGCATTCGCGGCTATGTGACGGACGAGGGCTACCGCCGCGCCGAGTGCGCCATCCTCTATCGCACCACGGCCCAGTCG
This sequence comes from Chromatiaceae bacterium, assembly GCA_049290655.1. GTDB lineage: Bacteria > Pseudomonadota > Gammaproteobacteria > Chromatiales > Chromatiaceae > M0108. The sequence continues at coordinate 10,739 of JBATOB010000370.1, forward strand.
CGGCTCTTCGAGGAGGCCCTGATCAATGCCCAGATCCCCTATCGGGTTTATGGTGGTCTGCGCTTCTTCGAGCGCGCCGAGATCAAGGACGCCATGGCCTACCTGCGCCTGGTCGCCAACCCCGACGACGACACCGCCTTCGAGCGTGCCGTCAACACCCCCGTGCGCGGCATCGGCCCCCGCACCCTGGAGAACCTGCGGGAACAGGCCCGGGAGACGCAGGTCTCCCTCTGGCGAGCCGCGCGGGATCTCATGGCCTCCAACACCCTGCCCCCCCGCGCCGCCGGGGCCATCGGCCAGTTCCTGGGTCTGATCGACCGCCACCGTCGCGCGGCCCCGGACCTCAACCTGGAGGGCCTGACCAACGACCTGATTGCCGCCGCTGGCCTGGAGGAGCACTACCGCAAGGAGAAGGACGGCAAGGGGCAGGATCGCGTCGAGAACCTGGGGCAGTTGGTCGAGACCGCCGGGCGCTTCCGCCAGGAGTTGGGTGACGGCGAGGAGGAAGGAGAGAACGATGCCCTGGCCGCCTTCCTAGCCCACGCGGCCCTGGAGTCCGGGGATGCCCAGGCGGATGAGTTCGAGGATGGCGTCCAGCTCATGACCCTGCATAGCGCCAAGGGCCTGGAGTTCCCAATCGTCTTCCTGGTCGGCGTCGAGGAGGGCCTCTTTCCCCATAGCCTGTCGGCCAACGACCCGAACCGTCTGGAAGAGGAGCGCCGTCTTTGCTATGTCGGCATGACCCGCGCCATGCACCAGCTTTTTGTCAGTCACGCGGAAAGCCGCCGCTTCCGGGGCAGCGAGGATCGCCCTTTCCCCTCCCGGTTTTTACGGGAAATCCCGGCGGAACTGGTGCGGGAGGTGCGGGCGGGGGGCCTATCGCGGTCCTCGGCCTGGGGTCGATCCTCCCCCCCGCCTCCTTCCGGCGCTCGGCGGACCAGCGCCTCATGGGCAGCCAGTGTCCCGGAATCCGGCCAGGGGGGCGGCTTTCATCTCGGCCAAGGGGTCAGGCATCCCAAATTCGGGGAGGGCGTGGTGCTCAACAGCGAGGGGCTCGGTGCCGCCGCGCGTATCCAGGTCAAGTTCCACGGCGAGGGCACCAAGTGGTTGGTTCTCGCCTATGCCAAGCTGGAGCCCCTGGCATGAGACCTCCGGGGCCCGGGTCTGGGTTGCGCGGGTTGCGCTCCTTCTCGCGCCGGCCGGCCGTGGCGTTCAAGGGCCCCGTGCCTTAAGCCACCCGAATCGCAGGCGGCGCCCATTAACCCCACCCCGAAAGGCGGCGAACACCCGAGTTCACCCCTCAGCCTTTACATTCACATTCCCTGGTGCGTTCGCAAATGCCCCTATTGCGACTTCAACTCCCACACCACCCGCGAGCCCATCCCCGAGGCGGCCTATGTGGAGGCCTTGCTCCGCGATCTCGATCGGGATCTGGCGGGACTGGGTCAGGGCGCACCGCCGCTGGTTGCCCTCTTCATCGGCGGCGGCACCCCCAGCCTCTTCTCCGGTGCCGCCATCGCCCGGCTGCTGGCGGGTATTCGCCAGCGCCTGCCCCTGGACCCGACAACCGAAATCACCCTGGAGGCCAATCCGGGCACGGCGGACGCCGCCAACTTCACGGCCTATCGCGCGGCCGGGGTCAACCGCCTGTCCCTGGGGGTGCAAAGCCTGAGTGCGGACCGGCTGCGCGACCTGGGCCGCATCCATGGCCCGGACGAGGCCCGCCGCGCCTTCCGGCTCGCGCGTCAGGCGGGGTTCGACAACATCAACCTGGACCTTATGTACGGCCTACCCCATCAGGGCTTGCCGCAGGCCCGGGAAGACCTGACCCTGGCCCTGGCCCTAGAGCCCGAACACCTCTCCTATTACCAGCTCACCCTGGAACCCAATACCCCCTTCCACGCTACCCCGCCGCCCCTGCCGGATGATGACTTGGGCGCGGACATGCAGCTCCAGGGCCTGGAATTGCTCTCGGCCAGCGGCCTTGCCCAGTACGAGGTTTCGGCCCATGCCCAACGCGGGCGCCAGTGCCGGCATAATCTTCACTATTGGACCTTCGGCGACTATCTCGGCATCGGCGCCGGTGCCCATGGTAAACGCCGGGACCCGGCAACCGGACGGACCTGGCGCCAGGCCAAACCCCGGCAACCCGCCGCCTACCTCAAGGCCCTGGGGAGCCCCGACCCGGTGGTATCGCACTGGATGCTCAAGGATGAGGACCTGGTCCTGGAGTTCGCTATGAACGCCCTACGACTGACCAAGGGTTTCGATCGCCGCCGCTTTACCCAAAGCACCGGGCTGGCTCTGGACCGGCTGGCGGCTCCCTTGGCCAGCGCCACGGAGACCGGGCTGGTGGAGACCCGGGGCCATTGGGTCCGTCCCACGGAACGGGGCCGCTGGTTCCTAAACGACCTCCTGGGGCGCTTCATGCCGGACTAGCCCCCCGGGGCAAGAGGCAGCCCTTTCACCAGCTCGCCATCTCCCTGATGACCCAAGGCCCGCGGCTCATCACTTGCGGGGAATAGGCGTCAGGCCAGATCGGCCGTCAGGGAGTCGCGCGTGGCGGGGGCCGCCTCGACGCGATAACCGTAGTTGGGATGGTCGATGCCCAAGGCTAGGCCGGCACCACCCTTGAGGGCGGCGGCCATAGCATCGGTCAGCTCAAATCGGAGAAAGTGGACCGAGGAGGTCTTGGAATCGTCCTCACGCTCCAGGTCCTCGTCGGCGACAGCGTATTGGGGCTCATGGCCCGCGACCTGAACCCAGACCTTATCCTCGATGCCAATCAGGTTGGCCAGGGCCTGCTTGCGCTCCTCGCTATCGGCGAACTCGACCATGAAGGTGGCCTTGAGGTTGCGACCATCCGGAACCAGGGGATTGTAGGCGTCCAGCTCGTCCCGGATGCCCTCTTCCTCGAAGATCCGCTCGATGCGCAGCATCTCCTGAATCTGATACTGCATGGTCAGGCGGTCCTCGAAATAGAGGGTGGCGTTGGGACCGATGGGAACCTTGCGGTCCCGCTTATGCGCCATCACCTTGGCGCGAAAGTCATTACGGACTTTGGCATATTGCTCAAGGCTGTAGAGATCGGCGGGCGTCAATTGGCTCATGCTGATGGGTAC
>JBATOB010000371.1:0-1696 GCA_049290655.1 Chromatiaceae bacterium
CCGCCTGCGCCATGGGGAGACTGGCCCCAGGCAATACGCCGCCCGGGGCGCGGCGCGCGTCGAGGCCCGCCCCCACCCCCACCGGGACGAGAAGATCCTGACCGCCTGGAACGGGATGATGATCGCCGCCCTCGCCGAGGCCGGCGACGCCCTGCACGAGCCCAGGTACCTGGCCGCCGCGGAGCGCGCCGCGGAGCTGCTCTGGGCCAAGGTCCGCGCCAGCCCCGGCGAGCTCAAACGCGTGTACCTGGAGGGCCGCGCGGCCCAGCCGGGACTCCTGGAGGACTATGCCTTCCTGGGCGAGGGCCTGGTGACACTCTACGACGCCACTGGCCATCCAGGCTGGTTGGAACGGGCCCGGGAGCTGGCCGATGCCCTGTGGGGCCACTTCGCCGACCCGACCGGGGGCGGGCTCTTCATGGGCGAGGCCGCCACCGATACCCCGCTGATGGCCCGCCCCAAGGACGTGAGCGACGGGGCCATGCCCTCGGGGACCTCCGCGGCCCTGCACCTCCTGGCGGCCCTAGCCTGGCGCAGCGACGACTTGACCTATGGCGAACGGGCCAAGGCACTGGTGGCGTCGGTATCCGGTCGGGTGCGGGGCCTCCCCACCGCCTATCCCGCCCTGCTGGTGGCGCTGAACCGCCTGCGCCATGGGGAGACTGGCCCCAGGCAATACGCCGCCCGGGGCGCGGCGCGCGTCGAGGCCCGCCTCCTACCCAAGGGCCCGGGTGCCGCGACCCTGGTCCTGGACCTCGCCTTGAGTCCCGGCTGGCACCTCAACGCCGACCGGCCGCTCCAGGACTACCTGATCCCCACCCGGGTCCGCCTGGCCGGTGACACCCCGGGCTGGCGCCTGGGGGAGGGCCGCTATCCGCCCCCGGAGGTCCTCAAGCTGGGCTTCCAGCGCGAACCCCTGGCCGTCTATCAGGGCCGGGTGCGGATCGAGACGGCGCTGGAGCGTACGGCCGACCCGGACGGCCAGGCGCACCCCTGGCTGCCGCTGGAACTCCGCCTCCAGGCGTGCAATGACACCCTCTGCCTGCCCCCGGAGACTCTGATACTCCAGGTTCCCCTCCCAGTGGTCCATGAGTGCACGGCGCAGGTTGGCGATCTTCTGCGGACAGACGATGCCGAACTCGGAGATCAGGCCGCGCAGCCGGTTGTAGGTGGCCGTCCTTTCCTCGACGAAGCCCGTGCGGGTACGGTGCAGCGCCAGGATCACTTGCTGGTGTTCTTCCTTGACCGGGACGCAGCGCATGGCCGGCCGCGTGACGGCTTCGCAGATCGCGGCGGCATCGGCCGCGTCGTTCTTGCCGCGCTTGCCCGACAGGCGGTAGGGAATGACGAACTGGGGCGCCATCAGCTTGACGGTGTGGCCATGCTGGCGGAACAGGCGTGCCCCGTGGTGGGCACCGGAGCAGGCTTCCATGCCGATCAGGCACGGCGGCAGTTGCGCAAGCAGCGGCAGAAGATGCTCTCGTGATACCTTGGGCTTGACCCATGCGGGCGTGCCGTTATCATCAACGCCATGCACGGCAAACACGTTCTTGGCCAGATCGATTCCAACAGTGATAATGCCCATGGACTTCCCCTTTCGTGGTTTTGATGTGATGTCGAAATCCCATCATGGCACTCGTTGCCGTTCGCGGCTTCCGCCGCAGCCTCGGGACGGGGAAGTCCCTTTCATTCGTTA
>JBATOB010000372.1:0-1907 GCA_049290655.1 Chromatiaceae bacterium
GTCGCCGCCAGCGTCAAGCCCGAACAGTTTCGCCAGGTCTATGACCCCATGTTCGCGATCCAGATGGACAAGGGCGGGCAGGTCAGCCCGCTTTACGACTGGCGCCCGATGAGTACCTATATCCGTCGCCCGCCCTACTGGGAGGGTGCCCTGGCGGGCGAGCGGACGCTCAAGGGCATGCGGCCGCTGGCGGTCCTGCCGGACAACATCACCACCGACCACCTGTCGCCGTCCAACGCCATCCTGGCGAACAGCGCCTCCGGGGAGTACCTGGCCAGGATGGGCCTGCCGGAAGAGGACTTTAATTCCTACGCCACCCACCGGGGCGACCACCTGACCGCCCAGCGCGCCACCTTTGCCAACCCGCAACTGGTGAACGAAATGGCCGTGGTCGCTGGCCAGGTCAAGAAGGGTTCGCTGGCTCGCATTGAGCCGGAAGGCAAGGTCACCCGCATGTGGGAGGCCATCGAGACCTACATGGAGCGCAAGCAGCCGCTGATCATCATCGCCGGCGCCGACTACGGCCAGGGTTCCTCCCGGGACTGGGCCGCCAAGGGCGTGCGTCTGGCCGGCGTGGAGGCCATCGCCGCCGAGGGTTTCGAACGCATCCATCGCACCAATCTGGTGGGCATGGGCGTGCTGCCGCTGGAGTTCAAGCCGGGTGTCAACCGCCTGACCCTGGGCATCGACGGCACCGAGACCTTCGATGTCATGGGCGCGCGCCAGCCGCGCACCGACCTCACCCTGGTGATCAACCGCAAGAACGGCGAGCGCCTGGAGGTGCCCGTGACCTGCCGCCTCGACACGGCGGAAGAGGCGTTGATCTACGAGGCCGGCGGCGTGCTGCAGCGCTTCGCCCAGGACTTCCTCGCATCAACCCAGGCGGCCTAGACCCATGTCCCACCTACCTCAGATCAAGATCCCCGCCACCTACATGCGCGGCGGCACCAGCAAGGGCGTTTTCTTCCGGCTGCGGGACCTGCCCGAGCCTTGCCAGGTGCCGGGCGCGGCGCGCGATGCCCTGCTGCTGCGCGTTATCGGCAGCCCCGATCCCTACGGCAAGCAGATCGACGGCATGGGCGGGGCGACCTCCAGCACCAGCAAGACGGTCATCCTGTCCCAGAGCAGCCGGCCCGACCACGATGTCGATTACCTCTTCGGCCAGGTGTCCATCGACCAGGCCTTCGTGGACTGGAGCGGTAACTGCGGCAATCTCTCCGCCGCCGTCGGGCCCTTCGCCATCGCCAACGGCCTGGTCGATCCCAGCCGCATCCCCCAGGATGGCATGGCGACCGTGCGCATCTGGCAGGCCAATATCGGCAAGACCATCATTGCGCAGGTGCCCATGGCCCAGGGTGCGGTGCGGGAGACGGGTGATTTCGAACTCGATGGCGTGACCTTCCCCGCCGCCGAGGTGCAACTGGAGTTTCTCGACCCGGCCGACGAGGGCGAAGGGGAGAGCGGCGGTACCATGTTCCCCACCGGCCATCTGGTGGACGATCTCGAGGTCCCGGGAGTCGGCACCCTCAAGGCGACCCTGATCAATGCGGGCATCCCCACCATTTTCGTCAACGCCGAGGCCATCGGCTATAGGGGCACCGAGTTACAGGATGCCATCAATAGCGATGCCAAGGCCTTGGCCATGTTCGAGACCATTCGCGCCCATGGCGCGGTGCGCATGGGCCTCATCAAGGATATTGCCGAGGCCGTCCAGCGTCAGCACACGCCGAAGGTCGCTTATGTCGCGGGGCCGGCCAATTACCTGTCCTCCAGCGGTAAGCCGGTGGCGGCCGCCGACATCGACCTCTGCGTGCGCGCCCTCTCCATGGGCAAGCTGCATCACGCCATGATGGGCACGGCCGCCGTGGCCATCGGCACCGCCGCCGCGGTTCCGGGCACCCTGGTCA
>JBATOB010000373.1:0-7744 GCA_049290655.1 Chromatiaceae bacterium
CATGGCGATGACCGTTGAGGCCGTCAGACCCGACCGGTCTTTCCCGCGACCGATGAAACCCGCAAAGATCCAGGGCTTCCACCGGAACTACAAGCGCTGCCGCTGAGGCTTAAGTTAATGGCATTGCGGTTCCTCCTACACCGCCTTCGCGAATGGAGATATTGTTCTGGCGAAGGTTACCCCCTGCTTTGAGAACGGCAACATTGCGATAGCCGACGACCTTGTCGGAGGCAAGGGATTCGGCAGCTCAGAATTGTTCGTAATTCGCCCGACTGCCGCCGAGCGCAGGTTCCTTTTCTACTACTTCCAGTCTTCGACGTTCAAACAAGACGGCCAAGCATCAATGACAGGTGCAGGTGGCCTCAAACGAGTGTCGCCCGATGTCCTCCGCCAGCATCACCTGCCTTGCCCGAGTCGAGAGAATCAGCGCCTCATCGCCAACTACCTCGACCGCGAAACCGCCCGCATCGACGGGCTGATCGCCGAGAAGGAGCGCATGTTGGCGCTGCTGGAAGAAAAGCGCGCCGCGCTCATCAGCCGCGTCGTCACCCGCGGCCTCGACCCCAGCGCCCCGCTGAAACCCTCTGGCCAGGAATGGCTGGGCGAAATCCCGCTGCATTGGGGTTTGCAACGCCTTAAGCAGCTTGCTGAGGTTTGGGGAGGCTTGACGTTGGGCAAGCAGTATTCTGGCGACTTGCTGGAATACCCGTATCTGCGCGTCGCAAATGTTCAGGACGGTTATCTGAATTTCGACGATGTTCTAACGGTTGAAGTGCCCGCGTCAGAGGCTGCGTCAAACCTTCTGGCAAATGGCGACGTTTTGATGAATGAGGGTGGTGACATAGACAAACTCGGCCGGGGCTGCGTTTGGCGAGATGAGATCACGCCTTGCCTTCATCAGAACCACGTATTTGCTGTCAGGCCTCATTCGGTTGATTCCGATTGGCTGGCGCTTTGGACATCAACGCTGGAGGCAAAGCGCTACTTCGAGAGCCGCGCTAAGCGCTCGACCAATCTTGCATCCATATCTGGATCGAATATCAAGGAGCTTCCGGTTCCATTGCCACCGATTGACGAGCAACTTGCAATACAGCAGTTCCTGGCCGGAAGGCACTCCCGGCTTGAGAAGATCCGTAGCGAACTGCGAGACTCGCTGCGCCTGCTTGCAGAACGCCGCGCGGCGCTGATCACCGCCGCCGTTACCGGCCAGATTCCGCTGGAGGCGATGCGCAAATGACAAATTTGCAGGACAGCAAATTTGCACGCAGGCAGTGCGCCCGCCAGGGTGGCGTACCGGGAGGTGCGCCATGACCCCGACCTGCTGGATCATCGCCGGCCCCAATGGCGCGGGCAAAACGACCTTCGCACTGGAATACCTGCCCGGGGTGACCGGATGTTCCCATTTCATCAACGCCGACCTGATTGCCGCCGGTCTCTCCCCGCTTGCGCCGGAACGGGAATTGCTGGCTGCGAGCCGGATTTTTCTGCAGGTGATCGAGGAGCGGATCCGTCAACGCGAGGACTTCGCCTTTGAAACCACCCTGGCGGGGCGCGCCTATCTGGGTCTGGTTGAGCGTTTGCACGGCGACGGCTGGCGGGTGGAGCTGGTCTACCTGGCCTTGCCCAGCATGGAAATGTCGAAACTGCGTGTGGCCGAGCGGGTCGCGCACGGCGGACACGCTGTTCCGGTCGCTGCTATCGAGCGACGCTTTCCCCGCCGCCTGCGGCACTTGCTCGATGATTTCAGTTATCGGGTCGATCGCTGCACCTGCTTCATGAACGATGGAAATAACCCGGCACTGGTCTTTGAGCAATGCGGTAAAGAGCGGGATATCGTGCATGAGGATTACTATCAGCTTTTGTACGACGAGGCGCAAAAATGAATACCAACCGAAAAGACGTACCCTCGCAAGAGGGACAGCAATTACTGGGAGCACTCCGGCGGTCCGTGGCAAAAGCGCTGGAGAAGAAGCGGCGTCTTGGTCAGTACATCGTCACCTGGAGAAACGGTAAGCCAGTGATAACGGGTGAAGACGCACCGCGCGTCAACGAAAACGCCCGCTGAGCAGCGACCGGCGATGCCTAACAAAGCAACCTCCGAGGCCGCCTTCGAAACCGCCATCGAGGCGGTCCTGCTGGGCGCTGGCTACACCCGGCTGGACGGCAAAGGCTTCGACCGCGAACGGGCGATCTTCCCGGACGAGGCGCTGGCGTTTATCCAGGCGACCCAGGCCAAGGTCTGGGAGAAGCTGGAGGCCCTGCATGGCGAGCAGACCGGCGCGCGGGTGCTGGAGGCCCTGTGCAAGTGGCTGGATACTTATGGCACGCTGGACACCCTGCGCCACGGTTTCAAGTGCTTCGGCAAGACGCTGCGCATCGCCTTCTTTCGCCCGGCCCATGGCCTCAACCCGGAGCTGGAGGCACGCTACCAGGCCAATCGCCTGGGGCTCACCCGCCAACTGCATTTCAGCCCGCGCTCGGAACAGTCGCTGGACGTGGCGCTGTCGGTCAACGGCATCCCGGTGTTGTCCCTCGAACTCAAGAACCCCCTCAGCGGCCAGACCATCGCAGAGGCCATCCACCAGTACCGGCACGACCGGGACCCGCGCGAGCCAATCTTCGCCTTCACCAAGCGCACCCTGGTGCACTTCGCCGTCGATACCGAGGAGGCGCACATGACCACGCGCCTGGCGGGGGCGGCGACTTCCTTTCTGCCCTTCAACCGGGGCCTGGACGGTGGCGCCGGCAACCCGCCCGACCGCGAAGGGCGTAACTACAAGACGGCCTACCTGTGGGAAGAGGTCCTGCAGCGCGACAGCCTGCTCGACCTACTCGCCCGCTTTCTGCATCTGGATGTGCGGGAAAAGGTCACGGACGATGGCAAGAAGGTGCGCAGGGAGAGCCTCATTTTTCCGCGTTATCACCAGTTGCAGGCGGTGCGGCGGATGGTGTCGGCCGCCGCCAGCGAAGGGGTGGGCCATAATTATCTGGTCGAGCACTCGGCCGGCAGCGGCAAGAGCAATACCATCGCCTGGCTGGCGCATCGGCTCTCTAGCCTGCACAACGCGCGGGATGAGCGCCTGTTCGATAGTGTCGTGGTCATCACCGACCGGGTGGTGCTGGACCGGCAGTTGCAGAACACCATCTACCAGTTCGATCACCGCCAAGGCGTGGTGCGGAAGATCGACGAGGACTCGCGCCAACTGGCCGAGGCGCTGGAGGCGGGGGTGCCGATCATCATCACCACCTTGCAGAAGTTTCCCTTCGTGTCCGCGCAGTTGGCCAAGCTGAGCGAGGAGCGCGGCGAGGCTGGCAAGAGCCATCTGCCGACCCGCAGCTACGCGGTGATCATCGACGAGGCGCACAGCTCCCAATCGGGCGAGACGGCGACGGAGTTGAAGGCGGTTTTAGGTGGTCTCGGGCTGGTTGAACGAGCGCAAGAGATGGCTGAGGAAGAAGTCCAGTTGTTGGGTTACGCTGCGCTAACCCAACCTACGCGCCTGTTCCGCTCGATGGCCAAGCGTGGCCAACAGCCGAACATGAGCTTCTTCGCCTTCACCGCCACGCCCAAACATAAGACGCTGGTGATCTTCGGCCGCCATGGCGAGCCGTTTCATCGCTACACCATGCGCCAGGCCATCGAGGAAGGCTTCATCGAGGATGTGCTGAAGAGCTACGTCACCTATAAGACCTACTACAAGCTGCTCAAGAAGGCTGCGGATGATCCGAACGTCGAGCGCAAGAAGGCGGCCAAGGCGCTGGCCCGCTTCATGCGCCTGCACCCGCACAACATCGGCCAGAAGACGCAAGTGATGGTCGAGCATTTCCAACACTTCACCCACCACAAGATCGGCGGCCATGCCAAGGCGATGGTGGTCACCGGCTCGCGCCTGGAGGCGGTGCGCTACAAGCAGGCGTTTGACCGCTACATCCTGGAGAAGGGATACCCGATCAAGGCCCTGGTGGCCTTCTCCGGCATGGTCGAAGACGACAAGGTCCCGGAGAAGACCTATACGGAGGTGGCGATGAACGGCGGGGTCAAGGAAAAGGAACTGCCCGACACCTTCGCCAAGCCGGATTACCGCGTGCTGCTGGTGGCGGAGAAGTACCAGACCGGCTTCGACCAACCGCTCCTGCATACGATGTATGTGGACAAGCGCCTGGCGGGCATTCAGGCGGTGCAGACCCTCTCGCGCCTGAACCGCACCCACCCACTGAAGGACGACACCTTTGTGCTGGATTTCGTGAATGACCCGGCCGAGATTCAGGAGGCCTTTCGCCAGTATTACGAAGGCTCGGTCATGGGGGAACAGGTCGATCCGGACAGGCTCTATCAGGTCAAGGCCGAACTCGATGCCTCGGGCATCTATCTCCAGATCGAGGTGGCCGAGTTTGCGCGCGTGTTCTTCGCACCTAAGCGTCGACAAAGCCCCGGCGACCACAAGGCGATGAACGCCATACTCGATCAGGCAGTCGCACGCTTCGCCCATCTGCAAGAAGCCCAAGAGGAAGAGGCCGAGCTGTGGCGTGGCAAGCTCCAGGCCTTCCACAACCTCTATGGCTTCCTGAGTCAGGTCATCCCCTATCAGGACAGCGATCTTGAAAAGCTCTTCACCTATCTGCGTCATCTGGCACTGAAGCTGCCGAGGCGGAAAAGCGGTCCGGGCTATCAGTTCGATGAAGAGGTCGAGCTCGACTACTACCGGCTGCAGAAGATCAGCGAAGGCTCCATCAGCCTGAACGAAGGCCTTGCCAAGCCGTTGGACGGACCGCGCGAGGTGGGTTCGGGGATGGTGCGCGAGGAACAGGTTTCGCTATCGCGCCTGATCGACATCATCAACGAGCGCTTTGGCGGGGAACTGAACGATGCGGACCAACTGTTCTTCGACCAGATTGCGGAGGCAGCCAGCCGAAACGAGTCGCTGCGGATGGCGGCCGAGGTCAATTCCCTGGACAAGTTCCAACTGGTGTTCCGGCAGGTGCTGGAGTCGCTGTTCATCGAGCGGATGGAGCTGAACGAAGAGTTGTTCACCGACTACATGGGTAAGCCTGACATGCAGGAGCTGGTTTCCAAGTGGCTTGGCAGCCAGGTCTACGGGCGTTTGTCGTCGGGGAGGTCCAGGTTGGGCGAGGGGTAGGACATCCAACCGTCCCACTCAATGCGAGGGATTCAATGCGACGGAGACGCTGTTTCCCCGGATGAATCCGCGCCTGGTGAAATCGTGCTCAACGTAAAGTCGTCGCAGTCGGATCATATGACCTTAGTGGCCTGATCCAAGGGCTAAGTCCGACAGGCTGCTCGGGCTGTTCAGCGCCATTTGGCCAAGCGAGGACGCATAGGCGAATAGGGCCGGGGCGCCACCCGTATGCCAGAACAAGAGCTTCTCGTCCCGTCCGAAGCAGCCCTTGCGGACCTTGTCGATCAGACCGGCCATGGCGCGGCCGGTATAAACCGGGTCCAGCAAGATCCCCTCGTGGCGGGCCAGCAGATGGATCGCTTCCCGATCACCGGCACTGATTTCGCCATAACCACTGACCGCGTAACCTTCATCAAGCTGCAATTCAGCGGGGGACAGGCTGATGGACGTCCCCAGGAATTGCGCCGTGGCGTTGGCTAATTCCAGAATCAGCTCACCCAGGGATTTTTCCGCGTCACCGATCTTGTCAATGGCAATGCCCGTGATTTGGTAGTCCTTGTTCAGAAGCCTCTTGCCCACCATCAGTCCAGCCTGGGTCCCGCCCGAACTCGAGGCAAATAGCAGGTGATCGAAATCCATCTCCAGGGCGTTCGTCTGGCGATCGAGTTCGTAGAGGGCCTCCACGAACCCCGTGGCGCCCAACTCGGTCGAACCCCCATAGGGAACCCTATAGGGCCGTCGCCCGGCGCTGCGCAATTGCTGGGCAAGGTTGGGAATATCCTCGCCCTTACGATGATCGCCAGCCCAGTGAATCCTGGCCCCCAGTAGCTGATCCAGCAAGAGATTGCCATTGGCGGCCGCCGGCTCGGCGCCGCCCAGGACCAGATGACATTCAAGCCCGAGACTGGCGGCGGCGGCGGCGGTCTGCCGGCAATGGTTGGATTGCATGGCCCCGGCGGTAATGAGGGTATCCGCTCCCTCCGCCAAGGCCTGACCGACAAGATATTCGAGTTTGCGGGTCTTGTTGCCCCCGCAGGCCAGGCCCGTCAGATCGTCACGCTTGATGAAGATACGCGGCCCCCCGAGCAATTTTCCCAAATGGGTGAGCTCATGAATGGGTGTCGGGAAAAATCCCAGCGGTTGCCTGACTAGATCAAGATGGGTCACAAAGCACCTGCGCTAAATTTCGGGGGAACCTCATGCACGATACCCGAGATGCCGTTCAAGTCTTCGGTGTCGTGGCAAGCTCCCGCAGGTGGATGCGTTGAGGCCGGAGTAGTGAAGTGGATGTTGGCATGACACGTAGCGAAAAGGATGCCACCCGGTGCCTTAATGTGTTTGAAACAACGGAATCTACTTCAAGGGATTCATCATGTTCCACGGATTTATCTGTCTACGCATCTCCCCCATTCCTTGGGGCACGGTGTATGACATCCCACGAACAGATAGTTCGAGACCTTGTACCGCAGTGCCCATGTTCGTCACGGAACGCTCCATGCCACCAAGGGAATGATTCATTTCTTTCATCTCGTTCAGAATGGCGTGAACTTGTTCAAGCATGTCGGGTGCCATGACCGACACGGGTAAGGTGGTCCTCTCTAGCGATACAATCGCTCCTGAAATACTTCGGAAGTCCGCAAAACCTTTCGACCAGTACACCTGCCACTCTGTGTATACGATGTAGGAGGCCAGAAGTATTAATACGGTGGCGCAGGTAAAAAATACACCCGCCGCAAGTTCCTTGAAGTTTTTTGTAGTCATCTCGTCGTCCTCCAACAGGGTGTTGTGAGGGCAATGAGGCGGTTGGTAGCGGTAGAGTTCATGCGATCTTTTCTCTGATTTAAGTATTGACGTCGGGGCGGAAGTTGTGGATGTTCCGGTGGCGGCAAAAATCGGGGCGGGTGCGGGGAGGCGTTAGCCGTGTGCGGGTGTTGGAACTCACTACCAAGCCCATCCACCGCCAAGGACGAAGGCCCCGGGTACGATAGTGAACTCGCGGTTGTCGATACCAATGTACCAGTTATCGCCCGGCTTATCCCGGTCGAGATCGCCGCTGGCGGGCGTGGTGACATCTTTCCCCTTGCGGGGCGGGGCGCGCTCCACGCCGGCCGGATTTGTTACCCGTACCGTGGCGGAGCCGTGTTTTCCCCGTGTGACTGCAAGGGTTCCAAGGGCATGTTCTGGCATAGAGATAATTTAGCAAATACGTATATACTAATCCGCTAACTATGTGAATATTCTGGAATACCCCAATAACCCATTCGGGAAATTCCCAATTTTGTCGGTACCCAAATCGGATAATAATAGTCACACGATCTAACTCAGCCATGACTTTATTAACCGAGGAGGTCAAGACCGTGACACTGCAACAGCAACAACGCCGACTTTTCATCAAGGGTACCCTGGCCGGGGGGGCGGTTCTGGCCGCCGCTGGCCTGGGTCTGGTCAATCCCCGCCTGGCCATGGCCGCCTGGCCCACCGATGCCTTCCACGCCGCCACTTTGGATGACGCCTTGACCAAGGTGTTTGGCTCCACCGCGCTGGAAGCCAGCGACAAGGTAGTGCTCAAGGCCCCCGGCATCGCCGAAAATGGCGCCGTGGTGCCC
>JBATOB010000374.1:0-3102 GCA_049290655.1 Chromatiaceae bacterium
GATGATCCAACGCCTCTTCAACTTTACCGAGACGCGGGTCGAGGACAGCATGCGCCCCCTGATCGCGGTCACCGCCATCGACAGGGAAGCGACCTGTGGCGAGGCCCGGCGCCTGGCCATCGCGACCTCCCACGCCCGCCTGCCCGTCTTCGAGGAACGCATCGACCAGATCGTCGGCATGCTGTATGTGCTGGACCTGCTCGGCGAGCCCGAGGAAAGGCCCATCGCGGAATTCATCCGCGAGGCCCTCTATGTACCGGCCACCAAGAGCGTCCAGGATCTGCTGGTGCAGTTACGCCAGGCGGGAGAGGTGGTCGCCGTGGTGGTGGATGAATTCGGCGCCGCCGAGGGCATCATCACGGTCGAGGACATTGTCGAGGAAGTGGTGGAGGACCTGAGCGACGAGTACGACGGCAAGGAGACCTCGTCGAGCCTCTTCCAGAAGCTAGACGAGCGCGACTACCTGACCAGTGGTCGTACCGAACTGAGCCAGATCGCCGAGACCTTGGGCATCAAGCTGCCCTCCGAGGATTATTCCACCATCGCGGGCTACATCCTCAATCGCACGGGCAGCATCCCCGCCCCGGGCACCCAGATCGAGGCCGACAAGGTCACCCTCAACGTCCACCGCGCCTCGGCTCGCGCCATCGAGGAGGTAAGAATTCGCTGGTCCTAAGCCAATCCAATCCCGGGACGGGAAGGCTGTTCCAGAGGCGCAAAAAAACTCCGATGCCGGAACCAGGCCGGCATCGGAGTAGGTACAACAGGAACCTGGCTAAATCAGAAGGTCTTGGTACCAATCCACCAGAAAATGGCGGCAATCGCGCCACTGGCGGGGATAGTCAGCACCCAAGCCATCATAATCTTACCCGCCATACCCCATTTAACGGCATATTTGCCGCGCGTACTGCCAACACCGAAGATGGAGCCGGTGATGGTATGGGTGGTCGAGACAGGAATACCGGCCATGGTCGCCAGGCCCAGGGTAATGCCACCGCCAAGCGCGGCATTGGAACCGCTCACCGGGGTCAACTTGGTGATCTTCGACCCCATGGTCTTGACGATGCGCCAGCCACCCAGGTAGGTACCCCAGGCGATGGAGAAATAGCAGGCATACACCACCCACATGGGCAAGGTGGACACATCCTTGGTGACGACATGCCCTATCAGGGGTATGCCACCGGCGCCGGCCGTGATCAGCAAGAGCCAGATGATACCGATGGTCTTCTGGGCATCATTACCACCATGGGCGAGGGAGTAGAGGCCTGCCGACACCAACTGAGCGCGCATATACCATCGTCCGACCTGATGGGGCGTTCGATTGCGGAACACCCAGGCGGTAATGACCTGCAAGGTGCCGCCAATCAGGAAGCCGATCAGGGGGGAGAGGATGATGAAGGACAGAACGGTGATTAAACCTTTCAGTTGCCATAGGCTACCCCAAACGATAGCGTCCCCACCGCCAACCTTGGCCAGGGTGGCGCCCACCAGACCGCCGATAAGGGCATGAGACGAGGAGGAGGGGATGCCGTAGTACCAGGTAATGATATTCCAGGCCAGGGCCCCCACCAGGCAGCCAAAGATGACGTAATGATCCACGAAGGAGGGATCTATGACGCCCTTGCCGACGGTGGCCGCCACCTTGAGCTGGAAGACCCAGAGGGCGACAAAGTTGAGCGCCGCGGCGAAGAACACCGCCTGCTTGGGGGTCAGGGCACCGGTAGCGACGATGGTGGCAATGGAGTTTGCCCCATCGTGGAAACCATTCATGAAGTCGAAGGCCAGGGCCACCGCGATGAGGAGGACCAAGGTCCAGGTACCAATGAGTATTGCAGCTTGAGCTTCCATTATGGGTTCCTCAAGCGTTGGCGAGGATGACTTCTTCGAGGGTTTGACCCATATTCTCGGCCGCCTCTAGAACATCCTCCAGAATTTGGTACATGCCCTTCACCTTGAGGACTTGGATGGCATCGGTTTCCTCGCGGAACAACCGCGACACCCCGGAGCGCCAGAGCTTGTCGGCCTTCGTTTCCAGCTCATCAACTTCCTTGCACAGCTTCAGTGCCACCGTGGCCTCACCCATGTTGTCAAGCAGGGCCACGGCCTTGCGCACCCGCTCCACGGCATCGGCCGCCAGTTCCGCCATCTCGCGCGCCTCTGGCGTGGCCTCCTTGAGGTCATAGAGCATGACCGACTCCCCCACGTCCTGCAGGCGATCCAGGATGGTGTCGAGGCCACTGACAATCATGTGGATTTGGTCGCGGTCGATCGGGGTGATGAAGGACTTGTGGAGCATGACGATGGTGTCGTGCTCGATTTGGTCGCCGCTGGACTCCGCCAGATCGATCTCCTGGATCAAACGAGCGACCTCGTCGGGGGACCTACCCAACTGAGTCATCATGCGCATCATGGCGTTGGCCGCCGCCGCGCAGCGATCGGCATGCGTATTGAATTGGACAAAGAACTCGTTCTTTTTCGGCATCATGGCACTAAACACAGACTTCCCCTCTCGGATAGGTGGTTGAAGGCAGGACACGACAGTCATCAAAAAACCCTCAAGCCATGGGTGGCCGAGGATATCTTCATTCCATGCTGGATTTTGTAGGGCAAGCCTACAGGGGCTGAACGGCTAGCAGGCAAGGATTAAGATTGCGGAATTGTTACAGAAATTTATTACGGTTTTGTTAATATTTTGTTACCGCGGGGTTGATCCGCAAACCAAGTCTCATCCACGGTTGTATTGACATGTTATCCGAGGAAAACGCTAGGTATACCAAGTACCAAATACTACAGAGAAACAAGATGGCTTCAAAGTGTCAACGGCACTCTTTCACGAATATCTGGCTGACAGCCATATGTCGGATGTAAACATAACGCCCGAGGGTGAAAAGCCACGGGGAATTAGGAGCATTCATCGCCTCATGGATCCGAAACTCAGCCACCCTCGGATTAGATTAATGGCTCACGGCCTTGATATCACATGCCAACGCCCGATCGTTCTTGGCCACTTCGGAGTGTCGCCGTGCTCAGGATGCGAAACGGGACATCCCAGTCCCCCTTGCGCCTGGCGCTCGGCGACAACCGTTACGCCCCGGTTCGCCC
>JBATOB010000375.1:0-4427 GCA_049290655.1 Chromatiaceae bacterium
CGGTTGCCATGACCTGTAGCTTGGCGCCATCGATGCGGGCGCTGGCGAGTTGCCAGGTACCGCCAACCTGGGCGGCGCTCACTGCCAGCCGGGCCTCGGCACCGAGTAGGCCCAGGGTCGGTCCTGGGGCCCGGGTCAGATTCACCGCGCCGCTGGCCTCTAGTCGGGGCTGGTGGCCGGCGGCATCGCCGAGGGCGAAATGGGTGACGATCTGGGTCTTGCCGGCCAGGTCTTGTCCGGTCAGGGTGGCCAGGGTGGTGAGATCGGCCAGTGTGAGGGTCGCCTGTCCCGACAGCTCACCCAGTTTGCCCTGGGCCGAGAATTGGGCGATGGGGTGATCGAGGTCGAGGCGGAAAGGTTGGCCGGGCTCCTGTGGCGCGACCTCGGCGGTCAGGCGCAAGGCTTGTTCCGCGAATTCGGGCGGGGCCTCCGGGATGCGGGCGCCCTTGGCCAGGCCTTCCAGTCTCAGGCGCTGGGTATCGCCTTCCAGGTGGGCCGTCAAGTGGGATAGCCCCGATTCGCCATAGGCCAGACCTTCCGCGTCAAGCTGGGCCTGACCCTGGGGCGCCTTCCAGGGGCCGCTGAGATCGGCGTCCAGGTGGACGCCCTGCCACGCCATGGTCGCGCCATCCGGGAGCGCCAGGGACATAGCCGGCAGCTCGGCTTGCAGCTTGAGGTTGGCGGCGGCCTGGGTCTTCAGATCGAGCTGGCCATCGGCTGTGACCTGGAGGGGGCCGGCCGCCAGTTCGGTCGTGAGGGCGAGGGCCGCGAGGGGGCCAGCGCCCTTGGCCTCCAGCCGCCAGCGATCCACCTCGGGTGGCAGCCGCACCCCCTGTTCACGGAGGAGGGCGCTGATCAGGCCCTCGGGGTCTTCGTGGATCTGGAGGTCGAGGTGGAGGTCCTCGGGGCTGGCCGCCAGCGTCAGTTGGTAGCTGTCCGCGCGGCCGGGGGTCTGAATACCCAGCCGGGTCTCGAAGTTGTCGAGACTGGCCAGGGTCCCCTGGCCCGCGACACTCACGGGGGGCGCCCCGGGCGCCAGTTGCCCCAGGGTCAGCCGCTGGACGGCGAGGTGGCGCAGTGCCAGGGGGGGCGGTTGGAAGGGTGGGGAGGGCTCTTCGCTCTCCACGTAGGCAGGGAGCCGGTCCAGGGCTAGGGTTGCGGCCGTTAGGGCCTCGACCTGGATCTGGCCTCGCCACAGGGGCCAGGGATTCAGGTCTAGGGCCACCTCTTCGATAACGAGCCAGACGCCATTGGCGTCGCGGATTTCCAGGCGGGCCAGGCGCGGGGCCAGGGGCAGGTGGCCCGCCAGGCCCTCGATCTGTACCAGGCCACCGCTCAGGGGGCCGATTTGGCGAGCAATGAAGTCTCGCCCCGGCCCGGTGTTGGCGACCAGCAAGAGGGCGGCCATCAAGAGGACTGGCAGGCCCGTCAGGATCAGGAGGATGCGTAATAGTCGGCGCATGGTCAGTAGGCCTGGCCGATGCCGATGTAAACCTGCACCGCGGGATCGCCGGCGTCATTGTTCAGTGGGATGGCGACATCCAGCCGCACCGGCCCGATCGGGGTGTGATAGCGGACCCCGGCGCCGACACCGACGGACCAGCCGCCGGTACCCGGGAAATTCAGGTCCGAGATGGCGCCGGTATCGGCGAAGAGGGCGCCGCCCCAGTTCCCCCATAGGCGTTGGCGTAGTTCCAGGCTGGTTTCCAGCAGGTTGCTGCCACCCTTGGGCTGGCCCGTGAGGGTTTGGGGGCCTATGGATTGGTAGGGGTAGCCACGGACCGAGCCGCCGCCACCGGCATAGAAGCGCCAGTCCGGGGGCACCTGGTCGGCCGAGGCGCCAAAGATGCGGCCAATGGAAAGGCGGCCGGCGATGATGGTCCGTCCCGATTGCCGCTGGGCGCTGGTCAGGCGCGTCAGGTCCAGGTAGGCGGTGCCCGTGGCGCGCAGGTGGATAAAATTGCTGGCGTCGCCGCTCAGGACCTGGGTCGGGGCTACCCGGGCGTCCAGGCGCGCGCCCTCGCGGGGATCGAGGAGATCGCCAGCCCCATTATATTTCAGGGTCAGGGGCAGGAAGGCCAGGTGGTAGTCACGGGTGATGTCGTCCTGGATGATCCGGGAACGCTCCATGCCGACGCCCAGGCCGGCGCTGAGGTTTTCGCTGAAACGCCGCTGCAGGGTTAGGCCGGCGGAGATGGCGTCCCGATCATAGGCGTCGAGAAATTCCCGAACCGCGGCCAGGTCCAGTTGCAGGTCGTCATTGCGCCGCCAGACGTCCGGTTTGACGAAGGCGGCGCTGACGAGGTAGCTGGGTTCGTTGGTGTAGGCCGCGCCCAGGGTGCCAATATCGGCGCGCAGGGTCAGGCGCTCGGCGCGGCCAAAGAGGTTGCGATGCGTCCAGGAGGTGGACACGCTGCCGCCTTCGTCGGTCGAATAGGCCCCGGCGAAGCGCAGTACCCGCGGGGGGCGTTCCGTGACTTCCAGGGTCATGGGCAGGCGCCCGGAGGTGTCGGGTTCCGTGCCGGGGATGAGGCGGGCGCTGGACAGCGCGCCGCTGTCCGTGAGTTCCCGCCGCGCCCGCTCCAGACGGCTGGGGCTGTATATTTCGCCTGGTTCCAGGCCCAAGCGGCGCTGCACATAGTCCTCCTGCAGCCGATCCAGGCCGCGGATGGTGACGGGGCCGATGGCGAGGCGCGGGCCGGGGGTGGCGGTGTAGGTGACGTCCATGGTGCGGGTGGCGTGCAGAACCAGGACCTCCGGCATGGATATCGTGGCGAGGGCATAACCTTCCTCGCGCAGGGCGGTCAGAACGGCCTGACCGGCGGCGAGCACGCTGGCGGCCAAGGCCGGCTGGCCGGGCTCGATGGTGAAGGCGGCGCGCGCCTTGGGCGGTATCTCGCCATCGAGGCGGACCTCGCCCAAGTGGTAGAGGGGGCCGAGATCGATCGACACCTGGATGGGGATGGGTGCCGTCTCGGGGCTGGCCTCGAGGCGCGCCACCAGATTCGGTTCGTCGAGGCGCAGACCGTTGAGGCGGATGTCGATGTAGGCGTCGTAATAACCGAAGCTGCGCAGTACATCGTCGAGGCGCGGCAGGTCGTTATTGGCGCGGGAGACCAGGGCAAAGGCCCCGGCCTGGGCCTCCTCGCGCAGGGTGGCGAGGAGGGAGGCGTCCAGCAGGGCCTGATCCATGACCTGATTGCCGGTCGGCTTGAGGGTCAGGTCATAGGGCATGACTTCCGCGGCGGGGACCGAGGCCGCGAAGATCAGCAGGAGACCGATGAGCCAGGCGCGCGAACCATGCCGGGTCGGGGAGCGGTGATTCCCGCGGCAAGGCAAACCCGCGGGAGCCCGGGGCGTGGGGGTTGGATGAGCGGTCAGGTCGGAGCGGAGGGGTTCAGGCATTTGTTGCGGATTTCTTGGGCTGAATCTTCCCGGCGCATACATCCACCGCATGGGTTTAGTACTTGTTGGGACGGGGCCAGGGAACGATGATACCCCAAGGGGCGTGAAAAATATCGCGCTTCACTTGAAGGTTCGAGGCCAACCAGCCTGACTTCCGTAACGACACAACACGAGAGAATGAGGACGAAAATGTCGAGAAAGCACCCCATCCTGGCGGTGACCGGTTCCTCTGGCGCCGGCACCAGCACCGTTAAAAACGCCCTGGAGCACATCTTCATGCGCGTCGGCGCGCGCGCCGCCTTCATCGAGGGCGACAGTTTCCATCGTTTTGATCGCAAGGAAATGCGGGCGGAACTCAAGCAGGCCATGAAGGATGGCCGTCATCTGAGCCATTTCGGACCCGAGGGCAATCTCTTCGACAAGCAGTTGGAATTATTCCAATCCTATGGCCGTTCGGGTGCGGGCGAGCGTCGCCACTATGTCCATGACGAGGAGGAATCCAGCCTGTACGGCGCGGAGCCAGGCACCTTCACCGAGTGGGAGCCCATACCGCCGGACACGGACCTGCTCTTTTACGAGGGGCTGCATGGCGGCGTGGTTGCCGGGGATATCGACCTGTCCAAGGAGGTGGACCTGCTCATCGGCGTGTGCCCGACCATCAACCTGGAGTGGGTGCAGAAGATCAACCGGGACATGGCCGAACGCGGCTACCAGCCCGCGGATGTCATGGATACCATTCATCGCCGCATGTACGACTACATGCATTACATCCTGCCCCAGTTTTCTCAGACGCACATCAATTTCCAGCGCATCCCCCTCACAGATACCTCCAATCCCTTCTGCGTGACCAACATCCCGACGGCGGATCAGAGCCTGGTATTGATCCATTTCCTCAAGGACAAGCCGGAGGTGGAGTACAAACTCCACCTCAAGGGGCTGATCGAGGGGGCCATGATCACGGGCTTCAACACCCTGGTGATACCGGGCGGCAAGATGATGTATGCCATGGAGCTGATCTTGAC
>JBATOB010000376.1:0-5464 GCA_049290655.1 Chromatiaceae bacterium
TGCGCTGCACGCAGTTCGCCGAGTTCTTGGGGGGTAAGTTGGTAATCTTGCATGTGGGACAGTTTACCCAACTTTGCCGTGAGTTACCGAGGTAAAGTAAACCCATTTTTCAAATAGGACGGGTATAACAAACCCATGACCTGGGTCGAGGTTGGCATCCAAGATGTAGAGTCTGGCCCGCGCTCTTACGAGGTCGCGCTTTGGTATTACGGAGAGAATTCTGCCAGGCACAGCGCAACCATCGAGGTCCCATCCTGATAAAACCACCCGGGGTAGCTTGGAAGAAACTCACGTCGTCGCGGATCACCGTGGCCTCGTCGCTGGCGGCGCAGAGGGCAAAGGCGCTGGAAAGCTCCATACCACCCGTACCCAGCGCTTTTTGCCATCCTCCTGGGCGAGGATATGCTTCTGTCCGGCGGGGATGAGGGCGAGCCATTCGGTGGGGGTGCCGGTGGTCCAGAGGTCCCAGTCGCAGCCGTGCATCAGGTCGCGGGCGATGCCGTGCTTCTCCAGCATGACCGCGATGGCCTGGACGGTGTCGAAGGTCGGATCGCCCTGGCCGCCGCTTTCGGTATAGGTCACCAACGCCCGCTTGAGCTGATCGGCGAGACCGAGGTAATCCACCACCAGCCCGCCGGGCTTGTCACGGAAGACCCGGTTTACGCGCGATAGCCTGCATGAGGCCGTGGCCCTGCATGGGCTTGTCGGCATAGAGGGTGTGCAGGCAGGGCGCGTCGAAGCCGGTCAGCCACATGTCGCGCACGATGACGATCCGGAAGGGGTCCCTGGCGTCTTTGAGGTGGTTCGCCAGTTTGCGGCCACCCGATCCGACCACGGAGATCAGGCACCTCCATGGCCGGAACGGTCAAGGTGAGTTTGATGTCTGGCTTGCCACCGCGCATCTCGGTGTGCAGCAGGGCCTCAAGCCTGCGGCCGGAGAAGAGGGTCATCGCCGGGACATCACCCGCTTCGGTCGCCGCGTCGGGGTGCTCCGCCAGCAGGGAGGCGCTGACTTCGTCGAAGCGGACCATCAGGTCCGCCTGATCCGCGTCATCGGGATCGACCTTCAGCTCGATGGTGCCGCCGCCGTTAAAGGTATGACGGGCGAGAATCATCGCCAGCTCGTGGGCCTCGACGATCAGATCGGTGCCGGGAAGCAGCTCGCCGTGGGCAAAGACCAGGCGCCCGCGCAGGCGGCCCTGGCCCTTGAGGTCCAGACCCTCCATGTCGCCCGTCAGCAGGGTCAGGAAATCCAGGTTTTGCACCGGGAGGTCAATTTCGGCATCGAACTCGGGCACGATCAAGGCCGCCAGGTCCGTGGCCTCGGCGAGGATGAAGGGTGGCACCTCGATCTGGTCCTTGATCGATGCCGGGTCGTCACGGGCTGGGCATCGCCTCCGCAGCGATTCGAGCACCAAGTCCAGGGCGCCCCCCTCAGGCCAAAGCGCCCGGCCCCGGTATCCAGGCTGAAGCTGCCGCGCACATGGGACACCCAGAAGGCATGATCCCCTTGGACATGGATATCGGCGATTTCCAGCAGCAGGTTGCCGCCTTCCTCCTCTGGGGCCGGCTCCACGAGGGCCTCGGGGTCGCGGTTGCGGATAACCGGGAAGGGAAGTGGGGCTTGAGGGCGGCGGCGTCCTGGGCGGGGCCTGATCGCGGCCGCAGGTCGATATCGACCAGGTCCAGATCATGCACTCGGAGCTCGCCCTTGAGCAGCGGCCGCAAGGAGACC
Organism: Chromatiaceae bacterium; assembly: GCA_049290655.1. GTDB lineage: Bacteria > Pseudomonadota > Gammaproteobacteria > Chromatiales > Chromatiaceae > M0108. The sequence goes on from JBATOB010000376.1 coordinate 1,736, forward strand.
GACGCCGCCGCGCGCTCGGCATCGACCTGCCATTGCTCGGTCGGGGTCTGGCCGTCGGCGGCGAAACCCCGGAACTCCACGCGCAAGGGGTACCAGCTCCAGGCCCGCTCCCAGCCGATGGCGAGGCGATCGGGGCGCAGGCTGTTCAGGTAGTCCTGGGTCGCGGGCAGGTTCAGGGCCAGATTCACCCCGATAAGATAAAGGGCCGCCAGGATGAGAATGGCCGAGACCAGCCGGGATAACCCTTTCTTCATGCTTTGGATTCCTCTATTCCGACTGCCCCGTGAAGCGGCCATAGGCCACCTTGACGGCCTCCTGGCCCAGGAGTTGGCGCAGGCGCTTGATCAGCTCGTCCGTGGGCTGGACGCGCCAGTCGTCCCCCAGCAGGAAGCGGGCCTGGCCTTGGGGGGATCGGTATTCCATCTGAATCGCCAGGCGGCCACCCCGATAGAGGGTCAGGACCTCGCGCAGGTGCTGGAGGAGCTCCGCGCCCTTCTTGTGTCGCTTGGCGGAGCCGAGGTCGAGATGGAGGAGCAAGTGATCGGCGGCCTTCTCGCGGGCCTGCTCCAAGGTCTGGACCTCGCTGGCACGCAGGGACCAGGCGTCGCGGAATTCATCGAAATTGAGGGTGCCGGCGATCACCAGCAGGCGGTCCACCGCCAGGAGATCGCGTACCTGGTCATAAAGCTCGCTGAAGACGGTGACCTCCAGGCGCCCGGTGCGATCATCGAGGACCAGGGAGGCCATGCGGCCGCGCGGGGTCTTGCCGTGGCGCACCCCCACCACCAGGCCGGCGATGGTGCGCTTCTCCCGGTCGCCCCGGCCCTTGGGGGTCGACAGCAGGACATTGAGGCGATTACCCATGAGGGCATTGAGCTCGGGTTCGAAGCGATTGACGGGATGGCCGGTGAGATAGAGGCCCAGGGTCTCCTTTTCGCCCTGGAGGCGCTCCTCCTCTTCCCATTCCCCCCATACCTGGCCGGCGAGTTGGGGGTCCGGACCCCTAGCGGTCTCCTCCACCAGGCCAAAGAGGTCCACCTGACCGGAGGAATGGCGGGCCTTGTGCTGTTCCGCCAGCCGGATCGCCAGGGGCAGATGCTGCATCAGGGTCGCGCGGTTAGCGCCGAGTTCGTCCAGGGCGCCGGAGCGCACCAGGGCCTCCAGCACCCGCCGGTTCATCTTTTGCAGGTCGATGCGGCGGCAGAAGTCCCAGAGGTCGCGGAAGGGTCCCTTCGCCTGGCGGGCCTCCCGGAGGGCGAGGATGGCGCCCTCCCCTACCCCCTTGATGGCGCCCAGGCCGTAGATCAAGGTGTGGTCGTCGGCGATGGTGAATTGCCACTCGGAGGCGTTCACCGTCGGCGGTCGCACCTCCAGGCGCATGGTCCGGCACTCGTCGATGAGGGTGACCACCTTGTCGGTGTTATCCATGTCGGCGCTGAGGACAGCGGCCATGAAGGCGGCGGGATAGTGAGCCTTGAGCCAGAGGGTCTGATAGGAGACCAGGGCATAGGCGGCGCTATGGGACTTGTTGAAGCCGTACCCGGCGAACTTATCCATCAAGTCAAAGATGTAGGTCGCCGTCCGGCCGTCCACGCCCCGCTGGGCCGCCCCCGCCTCGAAGATGGCGCGCTGCTTGTCCATCTCCGACTGCTTCTTCTTGCCCATGGCCCGGCGCAGCAGGTCGGCGCCCCCCAGGGAGTAGCCGGCCAGGACTTGGGCGATCTGCATCACCTGTTCCTGGTAGAGGATGACGCCATAGGTGGGCTTGAGGATGGGCTCCAGGTCCGGATGGGGATAGGCCACCGCCGCCTCGCCATGCTTGCGGGCGATGAAGTCATCGACCATGCCGGACTGGAGGGGGCCGGGGCGATACAGGGCCACCAGGGCGGTCATGTCCTCGAAGGAGTCGGGGCGCAGCTTCTTGATCAGCTCCTTCATGCCCCGGGATTCGAGCTGGAAGACGGCGGTGGTCTCGCAGCGCTTGAGCAGGGCGAAGGCCGCCGGGTCCTTGGGGTCGATGCGCGAGATATCGATGGGCGGATCGCCCTGCTGGGCCCGCCCGGCATTGATGGTCTTGAGGGCCCAGTCGATGATGGTCAGGGTACGCAGGCCCAGGAAGTCGAACTTGACCAGGCCCACCTGCTCGACGTCGTCCTTGTCGAACTGGGTCATGAGGTTGGTGCCGCCGGGCTCGCAATAGAGGGCGGCGAAGTCCGTCAATTTAGTTGGTGCTATGACCACGCCGCCGGCGTGCTTGCCGGCATTGCGGGCCAGGCCCTCCAGTTTGAGGGCCATGTCGATGAGGGCCCGCACCTCCTCGTCCTCGGCGTAGGCCTTGCGCAGATCCTCGCCCTCCTCCAGGGCCTTGCTCAGGGTCATACCCAGCTCGAAGGGCACCATCTTGGCGATGCGATCGACCATGCCATAGGGATGGCCCAGCACCCGGCCCACGTCGCGCACCACCGCCTTGGCCGCCAAGGTGCCGAAGGTGATGATCTGGGATACCGCCTCGCGGCCATAGCGCCCGGCGACGTAGTCGATGACCCGGTCGCGCCCCTCCATGCAGAAATCGATGTCGAAGTCGGGCATGGAGACGCGTTCGGGGTTGAGGAAGCGCTCGAAGAGCAGGTCGTGTTCGATGGGGTCCAGGTCGGTGATCTTGAGGGCATAGGCCACCAGGGACCCGGCGCCGGAGCCACGACCCGGCCCCACCGGGATGTCGTTGTCCTTGGCCCACTGGATGAAATCCGCCACGATCAGGAAGTAGCCGGCGAAACCCATTTGGTTGATGACCCCCAGTTCCAGCTCCAGGCGGTCCTCATAGACCGAGCGGCGCTCGGCCAGGAGGGCCGGATCGAAGAGCCGTGCCAGCCGCCATGCCAGCCCCTCGCGGGAGATGGCGGCAAAGTGTTGCTCGATGGTCATGCCCTGGGGCACGGGAAAGTCCGGCAGGAAGTTCTTGCCCAGCGTCAGCTCCAGGTTGCAGCGCTTGGCGATCTCCAGGGAATTTTCCAGGGCCTCGGGGATATCGGCGAAGAGGGCCGCCATCTCCTCGGGCGAGCGTAGATATTGTTCCTCGCTGTAGCGGCGGGGGCGACGGTTGTCGCCCAGTGTCTGGCCATCGTGGATGCAGACCCTAGCCTCGTGGGCCTCGAAATCCTTCGGGGTCAGGAACCGCACATCGTTGGTCGCCACCACCGGCACGCCCCGGGCGGCGGCCAGGTCCACGCCGCGCTCCAGGCATTCCGCCTCGTTGGGGCGGCCGGTGCGGAGGAGTTCCAGGTAATAGCGATCGCCGAAGGCCACCAACCAGTGATCCAGCCGCCGCTCCGCCAGCGTCTGGTTGCCAGTCAAGAGGGCTTGACCCACATCCCCCGCGGGGCCGCCGGAGAGGGCGATCAGGCCCTCGGCCGCCGCCACGACCCAATCGCGCTCCACCTGGGGCAACGCCGTCCCCTGTTGGCCCTCCAGATAGGCGCGGGAGACGAGTCGGGTCAGGTTGAGATAACCGGCCTGGTCCTGCACCAGCAGCACCAGGCGATGCGGCTGGCTGGCGTCTTCCGGGTTGCGCACCAGCATCTCGGCGCCGACGATGGGCTTGACCCCAGCGGCCAGGGCGGCCTTATAAAAACGGACCAGACAGAAGAGGTTGAGCTGATCCGTGATGGCGATGGCCGGCATCCCGGCCTCCCCCACCGCCTTGACCATGGGCTTGATGCGCAGGAGGCC
>JBATOB010000377.1:0-2158 GCA_049290655.1 Chromatiaceae bacterium
GCGGTGCCGGGCTCCAGCCGGGTTCCCGGGCTCCCGGCGGCGATGCGCTGGGAGACGCGCAGGCGGCCCTGGGCCGTCGCCAGATCGCCGGCACGCAGGGCGTAACCGTCCATGGCGCTATTGTCCCAGCCGGGGACGGCGATCTGGCTCACCACCGGTGTCGCCAGGACTCGCCCCAGGGCCTCCAGGGTGGGGAGCTTTGCGTGCTCCCGGACTGGAACGGCCTGGGCCAAGAGACGTGTCACGGCCTCCTCCTTACTCAGGAGGGCCTGGGACCCGGCCGGGTCCGCGCGGCAACAATCAAGGGCGCTGGTCATGTGTCGATCTCGGTAACCGGGCCGGAACTACTTCTCCAGCACCCGCTTGAGGAGTTGGGCGAAGTTGCAGGGCCGAGTGCGGTGGTCGAGCTGGGGCGCCAGGATCTGGTCCCAGGCCGTGCGGCAGGCGCCGCTGGAGCCCGGCAGGCAGAAAATGAAGGTGCCGTTGGCCAGGCCGCCGAGGGCGCGGGATTGGATGCTGGCGATGCCGATTTCCTCCCGGGAGATGGCTCGAAAGAGTTCGCCGAAACCCTCGATGCGCTTGTCGAGGAGGGGCTCGATGGCCTCCGGCGTGCTGTCGCGGCCAGTGACCCCCGTGCCGCCGGTGGCGAGGACCACCTGGATGTCGGGATCGGCGATCCAGCGCGAAAAGACGGACCGCATCCGATAGATATCATCGGGAACGATCTCGTGTGCCACCACCCGGTGGCCAGCGGCCTCGGCCTTGTCGCGCAGCAGGGCCCCGGATTTGTCCTCGGCCTCCCCCCGGCTGTCCGAGACCGTCAAGACGGCGATATTCAGGGGGATAAAGCCGGTATCCTCAAAGTGTTCAGACATGTTCTTGATCGCGGATTAACCTGAAAGCCGAGTCAGCCTCCGGGCATCCTAACCAGAGAGCCGCGACGTGGCAACCCGTACCTGATCATGCGCCCGAGGCCGCCCCCAAGGCCTCGCCTCCCCGCTGCGAGCCGCGCAACAGCCGTCGTGGTTACGCACCACCACCCGCCGGTCCCGGAACGGGTAATCAAAGACCCGTTCGCAACTCACAGAGAAGTTAATGGCGTCCACCAAGACGTAGGGGCTCATGGCAGCCGGGCGCGCGAGCGGCCTGGTCATTTACCCACATTCTGCACACAGTAGGCGCCGTTCCGGTAGTAACCCGGCGGACAGACGCTGGACACCCGCGGGATCGCCGGTTTTGGATCGTCCGCCACCGGCACGCAATAGGCGCCATTCCTGGCATACCCGGGCGGGCAGACGCTGGACATCCTCGGAATGGGCGGGGGGCCACCGGCGTAACTGTTTGCCATGAGGATGACGCCCGCCGCGCCTAACACCCATAAGCTTTTCATTGTTCCTCTCCTGTCCGCACCCGCCACAACCGCCACAACCGCCACAACCGCCACAGGATCCGTAGGCACCCCTCCGCGCGAATCCAGGGCCAGCAGTATGCCAGTTCGGTAGGTAAGTTTCAGGAACGGCAAGCTTGTGGCTAGCGGTTGGGGGGCGGGAACAAGTAGGCCTGCGGGGGAGGGGGATGCCAGAATTGGTCAGTTTTTGGCGGGCAAAGGCATCTCAATCCCATGTGCGTCTTAATCCCCTTTAGATCGGGTGTACGCTGGAACGGCCTGTTTCTTCAATTGCCGCGCCAGGCAGGTGCATATCCGGCCCTTTTAAGGTGCTAGCAACATATTGTAATATAAAAATATTTTCAACACGTTACGCGCGTCCGATCGACCATGTTTGGCGAGATCTTCCAGAAGTTTGCCGAGACGAGTCCCGCCACCCTCATGGTGCGCGCCCTGCTGGAGCGGTTGCTGAACCCCGAGAAACTGGACCGGTGGTTCGAAGCCACCCGCCAGACCCAGTACACCCGCGACCTTCTGTTCTCCTCGCTCGTGGGGCTGATGCTGCAAGTCGTGTGCAAGACCCAAGCGAGCGTTCACGCCGCGTACCGCCAGGCCAACATCGCGGCATCCATCGTGGCCGTCTAGGCGAAATTGCGAGGGGTCGAACTGACCACATTCATCAGGTAGGGGCGCGCGCCGAAGAGATCCTCGCGGGTCGGGCTATGAAGGGCTGGTCTCAATACCTTATTCGTCAGGTAGGGGGCGCCCCCG
>JBATOB010000378.1:0-12177 GCA_049290655.1 Chromatiaceae bacterium
GGCTTCAGCCCGACCGACCCCCGTCGCAACGCCCTGCTGACCGACCCCCACCCCAGCAGCCCAGAGCAGTACCCCCATCGGATACTCCTGATGGTCACGGGGCGCACGCCCCAGGTGGTCACCGAGACCATCTACGCCCTGACCCAGCGCCCCACCCCCTTCGTCCCCACCCAGGTCCACCTCATCACCACCGCCGAAGGGGCCCAGGACGCCAACCTCGCCCTGCTCGACCCCAACGAGGGCTGGTTCCATCGTCTCTGCGCCGACTACGGCCTGACCGGGATCGGCTTCGACGCCCGCCACATTCACAGTATCCGCGACGCCGAGGGCCGCCCAGTGGACGATATCCGCACGGAAGAGGAACACCGCGCCTGCGCCGACCTCATCACCGAACTGGTCCGCGACCTCACCGCTGACGAGAACGGCTCCGCCCTGCACGTCTCGCTGGCCGGCGGGCGCAAGACCATGACCTACTACCTGGGGAATGCCCTGACCCTGTTCGGCCGGCCCCAGGACCGCCTGTCCCATGTCCTGGTCCCGCCCCCCTACGAGACCAACCGCGAGTTCTTCTACCCCAGCCCCATCAGCCGCCCGCTCTACATCGAGCCCCTCAAGCGCTACTTCGACGCCAAGGACGCCCAGGTCACCCTGGCGGACATCCCTTTCGTGCGGCTGCGCAACGCCCTACCCGGACGTTTCAAGGGGCTGGCGAACGGCTCGGCGAGCTTCACCGAGGTCGTCACCGCCCTTCAGGGGGCAATGCAAGCCCCATCGGTCCGGGTGGACTACCGTCGCGGTGGGCTGATGCTCGGCGACGGGACCTGGGTTCCGATGGGCACCGCGGACCTCACCTTCTACGGCTGGCTCGCCGCCCGCGCCCAGGCCGGGGCCGACCCGGTGCGCATCCCCGGCAAGGACCCCAAGCGCTGGAAGCCCGCCGACCGCAAGCTGTTCGCTGGCTACTACGCCGAGTTCCTGGTCCAGGCGCGGGAAACCGACCTGCGCGAGGGTGTCGGCCAGGACATGAAGGTCCTCGGTGCCATGACCTACCAGTTCTTCCACCAGCGCAAGACGGCGATACGCAAGGCCCTGGAACAGGCCGTGGGACCGCTGGCGGAGGCCTATGCGGTGCAGAACCTGACGGGAGAGCGGCGGCCTAGCGGGTTTGGGTTGCGGGTGGCGCCTGAGCTAGTGCGGATGGTCCGGGAGGGGCCCTGATGGACCGGCCAGAACAAGCTTGTCCCGCAGCCCAAGGCGCAGGCCTTTCGTGGCACCCTTGCGACCGAACAGTACCAAGTTGCTGCAACCTCGTAGCAGCGCAATCGGCCCCCGGGGCCGCCGGATGCACCATCAACGGAGGACACTCTCGATGAGTCGAGTACTCGATACCCTCAATGCCGATAACGCCCTGGCCGATTGGCAGAACCTGGCGAAGGCACCGGCCCAGACCGAATGGACGCTTTACCCTTGCAAGCTGGTGACCCCCCTGTACGGCGGTGGCGTCCGGGCGGGGGAAGTGGATCCGGACTTGCCTATCCGCCCTTCCTCGATCCGGGGCCAACTCCGGTTCTGGTGGCGCATTGCCTGCGGCAGCGACGACTCGTCTGAGAACCTCTTCAAACGCGAGGTAGCGATCTGGGGCGGCATCGCCGAGGCCGGCCCTACCGCAAGCCAGGTGCGGGTGCGGGTGCGCGGCGTCGGGCCGCTGGACCTGGAGCCGTCTCATTGCTATGAACCCAATCCCGCGCAGCCCGGGCAATTGAAATCCTTCCCCAGGCTAGCTCATTGGGCCGAAGGTTATGCACTCTTCTCAAACCAGGGAAAGCTGACCCGAGACCGCCGCAGCATCGAGGAGGAGCCAAAGGCGCTGGCGAAGCCCGGGACTGGGTTCGAGCTTGGCGTGTTGGTCTCCGCCTCCCTGACCGAGGACCAGCGGGGCGAGGTCCTCACCGCATTGCGATGGTGGGCCAGCTTCGGCGGTATCGGTGCCCGCACCCGGCGCGGGTTGGGGGCAGTTGCCATCCAAGGGCTATTGGTGGTGCAGGCTGACGAGGTCGCTAAACGGGGCGGCGTCTTGGCGCTACGCCTCACCCCGACGGGGGTCACGGAGGCGTGGAAAGCGGCCGTCGGCCGGCTCAAGGAATTCCGGCAGAAGCTGAACGTGGGCCGCAATACCCCCAGTTCTGGTACTCAGAGCCCTGCCGGCCGCAGCTTCTGGCCCGAGGCAGACAGCATCCGCAGCCTTTCCGGGTGCGCCGATGCGCGTCACGCCACACGCCTGGTAGCCATCGATGGCTTTCCGAGGGCCGCCTTCGGCCTGCCCATTGTCTTCCACTTCAAAGACGCCCCAAGCGACCGAGACCGCCGTAAGCCTGGATTCGATCCACGACTGTTCGACCCAGACGATCACGTTCTGGAACCTGCGGATCGCTCACGGGACGACAAGCGCGACCGGTTGGCCAGCCCCCTGATCCTGCGCCCCTACTGGAACGGTTCCAAGTGGGTTCCCGCGGCCCTGCTGCTCCCGGGCTGGGAAACGCACCAGGGGATGGCCCTCAAATTCAAGTCCACGGGCTATACACCGGAGCCCTGGCCGAAGGACCCTGCAACCCGCAAGGGCAAGGCAGCCGGAGTTCGCCCGCTCGCCGGGCGTGCGGATGAGCCTTTGACCGCGTTCATGAAGTACTTCTTGGAGCCCTGAGCCATGGCCACCTATCTCCTGACCATCTCCCTGGGCCCGGTCCAAAGCCTGATCGAGGCGGCGCGCCGGACCCGAGACCTATGGTGCGGGTCCTGGCTCCTGTCGGAGGCGGCACGGGCCGCGGCCCTGGCCCTGCATCGCGCCCAGCCTGGCTGCCTGATCTTCCCCTGCCCCGAAAACCCGGAAGAGGTGCTTCGACCCCGGGACCGGCCTGGGGACGAGGCCAACATCGCCAACATCCTGCGCGCCCAGATCGAGGTGCCCGACCCCGCGGCGGTGGCGGCCCTGTGCACCAAGGCCAAGCAGGCGGCGGTGGCCCGCCTGGCCGGGCTCTGCGACCTGGCCAAGGCTAGGGTCAGCGGCCTGCCCTTCCATGACGACATCTGGGAGGCACAGCGCGACGACATCTTGGAGTCCTTCGCCGCCTGGACCGAGGTCAAGGGCGGTGACTACCGGGCCGCCTCCGACGACCTCGGCCGGCTGCTTGCGGCGCGTAAGGCGACCCGCGACTTCATCCCGGCCGCCACTGGTCCCGATGAGGCGCCCATGTACGGCATCCCCAAGTCGTCCCTGGATGCGGCCCGGGAGTCGGTCGTCAAGGTATACAAGGAGGAACGAGAAAGCCCCAAGTACCGCACCGCATTGAGAAAGCTGGGGCTGAATCGCAATGAACAATTGGACACACTGGGGGTGGCCAAACGCCTAGCGGGGGACCCGGAGCAGTTCACCGCCTACTCCCGGGTGGCCGCGGACCCTTGGATCGAGTCCCTGACCTCCGAGCAACAGGGCCAGATCCGCGCCGTCTACGAGCCCCTGGTCGAGGCAAAGTTGGCAACTAGGGTCTCCGGCAACGGTAGGATCTATCAGGCAATCCCCTACGACGTCCAACTCGTCTACGACTTCCGCCTGGCCAACGCCAAGGGGGCCAAGGACCTCACGGATCAGGACAAGTCCACCCTGAGTGCCCTGGAGCAAGCCCTCAGGGCCATAGCCCGGCAGAAGACGCCCAAGGGGGAGCCAGTCGGCGCACCTGTCCCCTATGCCGCCATCCTCAAGGCCGACGGCGACCACATGGGGGCCCTCTTGTCCAAGGCGTCAGAGTCCGCGGACGCCCTTGCGATCTCTCGGGAAATCTCCCGGGCCCTGCACGGCTTCGCCTGCCGGGTCCGTGAGATAGTCCGCCAGCATCGGGGGCACGCGATCTATAGCGGGGGCGATGATGTGCTCGCTCTGGTTCCCTTGGCCTCGGCGGTAGCGGCAGCGGACGCCTTGCGTCAGGACTTTGCCGCCGCCATAGGGCCTTTGGCCGTGCGGCTCGACCCCGAGGGGAAGGAGCCCCCACCCACCCTCTCGGTAGGGCTCGGCATCGGCCATCTGATGGAGCCGCTGGGGCGCCTGCGCAAGCGGGCCGACGCCGCGGAAAAGGCGGCCAAAGGCAATAGCTTGTCCAAGGACAGGCAGCGCAACGCCTTGGCGATCCAACTCGGAATCCGCTCCGGGGCGGATTACCCCTGGCGGGCCCGCTGGGACGACGGCGACTCCTTCAACGCACTGGACCGGTTCACCCAAGCCTATCGAAAGAACCAACTGCCCAGCCGCGTCGCCTACGACCTGCGGGACATCGGGCGTCGTCTTGCCTGGCTCGATGACCAGGGTGACGCCGAGACCGCGAAGGGAATACGACGCTCCGAGGTGGCCCGGATGCTGGATCGGGCGCAGAACTCTGGCGAGGTTAAGGAGATCCACGAGGATCTGCGCAAGCTGATCCTCGCACGCGCCGCCAGCCAGTCGCTGGATGACCTCGCCAACACCCTGATCATCGCCCGCTGGCTGTCCGCCCGGACCGCTGCGGATGTGGGAGATCGCCCATGAGCAAGAAGCCGAACAAGTCCCCCAGGTACGAAAAGCACAAGGGTCAGGCAGCGTCGTCAGCGGGTGCGGGGCCCAGGCCCGCGGCCCAGCCACCGCACACCAAGCCCAGCGAGAGGACTTCCGAAAGCCGAACCCTGACCCTGGACCCTCTGGCCCCGCTGATCTGCCGCTCCGGCCGTCCCTTTGACGACCAGGCCGGTCCCGATGGGGCCCGCTTCCCGCCGCCGTCCACGGTCGCTGGCACGCTTCGTACCGCTTGGGCGAGGCAGTCGGGTCGCTACCTGGGCAAGGGCATGGCGGACGAGCAAGTCGCCGAATTGATGGGGGTCAGCGTTGCCGGCCCGCTGCTCGCCTGTCCGGATCGCCACGGGCGTCTCGGCCTTCTCGCCCCCAAGCCCGCGGACGCCCTATACTTCGGGGCCGGGGATGCTGCCCGCTGCGTCCGTGCGGCCCCCAGACTGCTCCCCGAGTCCTGCGGGATGGACCTGCCGGACAACCTGTTGCCGGTCTATCTGGACAGCGACGGCAAGGAGAAGCCGGGCCCTGGCCCGGCCTGGTGGGCCTGGGAGGATCTGCTCGATTTCCGGCGTGGCAACGACCTGAACCACGCCCAGATCGACGAGCGTGGGTGGTCTCCGCCGACCGGGGACCTCCGCACCCACGTTGCCATCGACCGAAACACCCTGGCGGCCGAGTCCGGTCGGTTGTTCCAGACCGAGGGCCTGGATCTTGCCGCCCCTGAGGGTCTCAAAGAAGGCGCGGCGGAAGGGTTCAAACTCCTGGTCCGCTGCGCCGAGCCCCTGGCCCCCGCCCTGGTCCATCTGGGCGGCGAGCGCCGCTTGGCGCGGCTGGAGCCGCGCCCGGATGCCGATTGGCCCGAAGCCCCGCCGGGCTGGATCGAGGACATCAGCAGGGCCGGGGGCGTCGTCCTGACCCTGCTGTCCCCCGGGCTCTTCGGTGGCGGCTACCGCCCGGGCTGGCTGAAACCGAATACCGCAGGCTGGCTGGAAGGTACCCCAGCGCTGATTCCAAGTTTGCAACTGCGGCTGCGGGCCGCGGCGCTGGGGCGTTGGCAGCCCCACTCCGGCTGGGACCTGGCCGCACAGAAGGCACGGGCTGGCCGCAAGATGGTCCCGGCAGGGGCCGTCTACTGGTTCCAGATCCTCGGCGACCCGACGGCGGCAGACCTGGAAGCACTCTGGCTCACCAACCTGTGCGATCACATTCAAGACCGCCGCGACGGGTTCGGCCTGGCCCTGCCCGCCGCCTGGACCCCGCCCGGTTCCGCCGCATCCGACCACCCCAAGTGAGGGACACCACCATGCAACCCAGACTCTTTCATCTGCACGCCCTTTCGGCCCTGCATTGCGGCACCGGTCAATCCGCCGGGGTGGTGGACCTGCCCATTGCCCGAGCACGGGCGACCAACCTGCCCCTGGTCCCGGGTTCCTCGGTGCGAGGGGTCGCCCGCGAGGAGGTCACCAGCCGCGACGAACAGGCCGCCACTACCCTTTTCGGCCCGGTCCGCATAGAGGGGGACGCTCAGTCCTTCGCCGGGGCCCTGGCCGTCGGCGACGCCCACCTGTTGGCCCTGCCGGTGCGGGCCCTGGCCGGGATCGTCTGCTTCGTCACCTGCCCCTTCATCCTGAGCCGTTACCAACAGGACCGGCAGGGGGCGGGCCTGGCATTGGCTGCCCCCGTCCCAAGACCCCAGGCGGGCGCTGCCCTGGTCCCGGCCGGGTCCGTCAATTGCTCGGGTACGACCCTGGTCCTCGAAGACCTAGACCTCAGGGCCTCGGAAGACACAGGCACCAAGGCTTGGGCAGAGGCCATCGCCGCCACAATTCACCCGGCCGACGCCGCAGCCCAGGCCGACCTGGTCACCCGGTTCGCCATACTCCCGGACGATACCCTGGGCTTCCTGGCGGAGACGGCCACCGAGGTACGCGCACGAATCGCCATCGACCCGAAGACCGGGACGGTCACGAAGGGCGCCCTCTGGTACGAGGAGAACCTCCCCGCGGAGACCCTGCTGTGGGGGGTCTATGCCCTGAGCGACTCCATGAACAAGGCCGACCAGCGTGCTGCCCGGGACCTGGCGCGCTGCCTCCCGTCCAGCGGAACCCTGCTCCAGCTCGGCGGCAAGGCCGGCGTCGGGCGCGGCCTGGTCCGCTTCCTGACCCAGGAGGTACCGGCATGACCAGGATGCGCTCCCACACCATCGCCACCGCGGCCTATGAGGTCGTCGCGGCCCGCCAGGGGTCCGACATCAAGAAGAAGTACGGCGCCCTAGCCCACAAGCTCCCAGGTCTGGTCCTGCAAAACGGCCTGGCCCAGGCCACTGGATTTCTGCTGGCCAAGGGCCAATCAAAGCCGGAGCATCTGGACTTGCTCAACGATCTCCGCAGTGTGCTCCATGCTGCCCGAGCAACCGACGCGGACAGCGGCCAGGCCCTGCATACCCAGATCATCGCAGCCGACCTGGAAGCGACCATGTTGCTCACCAGACGCACCCTGGAGGCCGCGGGCTGGATCAAGCGCTATGTCCAAGGCGTCCTGGGTGTGGATGCCACCGGTGAGGCGGTCGCCGACGCCGCCGACGGCACATCCCAGGGGGGCTGACCATGGCTACCCAACTGATGCGCAGCGCCCTGCGCAGCCACTACCGCGATGCAAGAGACGCCCACCCTGGGCTTCTCATCCAGTGCGGCTACCCGACCTTCGACAACCAAACCGACGAGGGCAAACGGCTCAAGACGGCGCACATCGAGCGGATCTGCGGTATCCCGGCAAGCGACTACTACGCCCGCGCCTTCGGGCGTTGGCGCGAGCTTACGGCCAACCCCGGGCGCTTCCTTGCGTTGGAGATCCCCTTGGAGACGCGCCTGTTCATCGGCCTCACCGGCGGCGGGATGTTGGAGACCGGCTGCGCCATCGCCCACAGCTACGGCGTGCCCCTGATCCCCGGGTCCAGCATCAAGGGGGCGGTCACCGCCTATGTGCGGTCGAGCCCCTTCGGTGATGGCCATCCCGAGGTCTGCGAAGCCCTTTTCGGCCGCGAGCCCACCGACGACCATCCCGAAGGACTTGCCGGGGCCATCACCTTCCACGACGCCTGGTGGGTCCCCGGCTCGGCGGAGACACCCCTGGTCCAGGAGGTCGTCACCACTCACCACCGCGACTACTACGGCGACGAGGGCAAGACTCCGGCCACGGACCTGGACAGCCCCATCCCCAACGCCCAGATCGCCGTTCGCGGGCGCTTCCTGTTTGTCCTGGAGGGAGAGGTCGGACGCGCGGGCGCCTGGTTGCCGCTGGGAGCGGAGATGCTTAAAGCGGCCCTGGGGAGCACGGGAGTCGGGGCAAAGACACGTAGCGGGTACGGGTACTTCCAGGGCCCTGAGGCCAGCGATGCACCGTCAGCCAGCGCGCGCTGCCCCTGGGTAGACGACACCATCGTCCGGCTCATGCAGCAGCATAAGGCGAAAGAGCCCGATACCCTGCGCGGCAAGGGCCTGGCGGGGGAGTGGCAGGCCCTCGCAGACCCCGAACTCAAGGCCCAAGCCCTGGCGGACATCCAGGCCCGATGGCAGAAGGAGGGCTGGTGGGACGAGCCACCCGGCGGGGCCGCTCGAAAGGCCAAGGACATTTACTCAGCCACCTGACACCCAAGCGTCCTGAGCCCGCATCGGCAAGGAGTCTCCATGACCATCCAAATCAGCTTCCTCGGCAAGTCCCAGATCGACAGCAAGACCGGCTACCGCAGCGCCCGCTACGGCTTCCCCGATGGTCAGGTGGTCGAGACCGCCTTCTTCGGGCTGGCCCTCGCGGGCAAGCTCAACCCCAGTGAACTCGTCTTGCTTGGCACCTCGGGCAGCATGTGGGACACCCTGGTGGAGAACCAGGCACCGGGCGACGGCCTGGAACAACACAGGCTGGAGCTGATCGATGCGGTGCGGGCGGATGCGGTTACGGATGCCCATCTGGACCCGCTGGGGCACTTGGTCGCCGCCCGTGCCGGCTGCCCGGTGACGCTTCGGGTCATCCCTTACGGCCGAACGCCGGAAGAACAGACCGGCATACTGAGGGTGATGGCCGAAGCGGTGTCTGGCCGCTCGACCCCGAACGTTGTGCTGGACGTCACCCATGGGTTGCGCCATCTCCCGATGCTGGCGCTGGTAGTGGCCTTTTACCTGGAGCGGGTACTGCGCGTCGATGTCGCGGAGATCTATTACGGGGCTTTGGAAATGACCCGGGACGGCACCACCCCGGTGCTGTCACTGAAGGGGCTCTTGGATGTCATGGATTGGGTCCTGGCCCTGGCAGGTTTCGACCACGACGGCGATTACGGTCCCCTGGTGCCCCTGTTGGAGCGGGCTGGGGCACCGGCGGACAAGGTCGGGCACCTGCGCCGAGCAGCCTTCGCAGAGCGAGTCTTCAACCATGAGTTGGCGAGGCAGAACGTCCTACCCCTACGCGACCTCCTGCAAGCAGGACTGCCGGGCATGGCGGCCCTGTTCACCGAACCCCTGGCCCGCCGCCTGGAGTGGGCGGAAAACGCCGCCGCCCCGGAGCGGCTGGCGGCCATAGCCCGCGAACGCCTAAGCCATGGTGACTATGTGCGTGCGGCGATTGCGGGCACGTCCGGCTTCCTCGCTGGCATGGCAAGGCCGGGCGAGCGCCTCTCGGACTACGACACCTTTGAGCGCATGGAGCGGGAGTTCCGCGCCGGCCAGCGCGGCGACCCCAGCCTGGCACCGGACTACGAGGCCCTCAAGCGCCTACGCAACGCGCTGGCCCATGGCACTCCTCCGCGGGACGAGGACAGCCGTCGCACACTGGCCGACGAGACCCGGCTGAGGCAGGCCCTAGGCGCCCTGATTGGGCGGCTGTGCCCGCGCTAGGGCCTTTCGGCGGCACTTGCCGGCGGCCCCCCCAACCTGGGCTGACGGGTTCGAGTCGCTGTCGGTGCCAGTCTATCCGGCCCGCCCAGACCCCAATGGTGCGATTCCGCTCTGATGCTTCCTGAAGTCACATCGCCGCCGCGGAGACATCGAGCATGACCGATCGCAAGAACCAATTTCGTAAGGCCCTGCATTTCCCAATGATCGTCGTCGGCCTCCTGCTGGCCCTGGCCTTGGTCCCCATCCTCACCGGCTGGGTGGGCGACATCGCCAAGGACTGGATCACCGGTACCGCCCCCTTTCCGTCCAACCTGTGGCTCTTGGCCCTGGCCTTTGCTCTTCTGGTGCTGGCCGTGCTTGTGCTCGTGATCAAGGGACGCAAGTTGCTGCCACCGAGAGTCCTGGAGCAATCGCCATCTTTCGAGCAACGCCGGGTGGTCGTTGTCCTCTTGTCGCCGTGCAACAACCTGCGCCAGGCAGATGGGGGCCGCTGGGTGGTCCGCGACCAAACCGGCACCTGGATCAGCCTTGAGGACAAGGGGCTGGAGGACCTGGTGTGCAAGACCCCGGACTTGCCCCAATGGTCCTGGCAGCAGACCCTGCGTGCGGCCTACTACCATCGTACCCGGCTGGAGCGGCTGGTCCTGGTCGGCTCCACAGGCGCCAAGGGCTCCGGCACCAAGGAACAACTCGACCTGGCCAAGGCATTCTTGACCACCTGGTTCCCCGGCAAGGTCATGGTCTATGGCGAGCCCACGGCGCCCGCGAGCGACTACGACACCCGCTGGCAGGCGGACTTCGAGAACCTGGAGGGCCTGGAACGTTTGCTCCGCAACATCCTGCGCGAGTCGCGCCGCGACACCGCCGGCTTCACCGATGCCGACATCGTCATCGACTGCACCGGTGGCCTCAAGGTGGCCAGCATCGCCGCGGCCATGGTCACCCTGGATCGACCCCAATTGATGTTCCAGTACGTCGGCACCGGCAAGCACGCCGGTCAGGTGATTGGCTTCGATGTCTCCACCGAGCATTACGGGGCCTAGGATGCAACGGCGTCGGCGTCGTGTGATACGAGCCAGTAGTTGCTGTGTAGGAGAAGAGCAAGTGGAAGAAAGTAGAACCATCGGTAGTCGCCAGCGGCGGTGGGTAGGCGTCCTGCGCCCGCCGACGCGCCAGGAACGCTCTTGGGTGAGGCAGATGGGGCGGGCTCGGACGGCCACGCCCAAGGGGTGTTTCGGTACGCCTCCATGGCGGAGGCGAACTCGGATTGGGAGCGCTGGTGTCCCCGGACGCGCAGAACGCACGGCGTTGGGTCGCCGCCTTGTCGCACCTCCCGGACGGCGCGGCCGGCGAAATGCAGGGGGAGGACGACCCGTTCCAAGGCGATTATCCGTACGCCATTCGCATCAACGACGAATTCACCGTGGACGTGCTCCCAGCCGTTGCCGTCGTGAGCTTCACCGAGCTTGAGCAGCATATCGAATGGCTGGAGTTGGACGGCGTACCTATCCCGGTCCTGGATCTACACGGCTTGCTGGCAATCAAACAGGGGCTGCGCCCCAAGGATCAATCCGATGCCGCCGTATTGAGGCAGGCCATCGCTGGACTCGACGGCCAGCAGGACGAGGGCCGCTAAACGCCCCCAGGGTACATCGGTATGAAGTGCACGCCCGGAGCAAGCCTCCGCGCATTCGAGCAAGTCCCAATCCGGAGCCCCCATGACCACTTATTTCGTCACCCGCCACCCCGGGGCCCGCGACTGGGCCGCCGCCGAGGGCTTCAGCGTGGACAGAGTCATAGATCACCTGGACCCGGCCACCATCGCCGCCGGGGACATCGTCATCGGGTCCCTGCCGGTCAACCTGGCCGCGGAGGTCTGTGCCCGCGCCGGGGCCTATCTGCATCTGTCCCTCGACCTGCCGGCGAAGCTGCGTGGGCGGGAACTCACCGCCGAGCAGATGCGCGCCTGCGGGGCTCGGCTGGAGCGCTATGTGGTGACGAGCGCACCGCTACCGGCGTCCGGCGATACGGTGGGTAACCGAGGCTGACAGGCAGACTCGCGGCGAGCAACCGAACGCCCAACCCCAAGCCACAAGCTTGCCCTTCGCCCCCAAGCGCCCGCCCGCGGGTTGCAATGTCTCCAACGCCCACCCTTGGAGACATCGCCATGCCCCTCACCGGCTTTTTCCGCATCACCTGGACCGTCCAGCTCCTGGTCGGTCTTGCCCTGTTCGGCGTCGCCTCGCTGATCGAGTACCAAATCCTGCGGGCCTTCTTCGCCGCCCCGGCCATCGGGCTCACCCTCACCGCCGGCCTGGAACTCGGCAAGGCGGCCGCGGTGGTCTGGCACCGCTACCTGGCAAGCGGAGGGGCAACGAGCTACCCGGCGAGCACCCGCGCCTTCTCCATCGCCTTCCGCTTGGGCCTGGTGGGCTTCTCCGTGCTGTGTTCCCTGCTCTACCTCGGCGTCCACCTCGACCGCCCGAACCTGGAGGCCATCCGCACCGCGGAACTGGCCGGTATCGACGCCCGCCTCAATGACGACCTGACCCGCCTGGCGACCGACCGCGACGCCCACGCCACCGCCGACCGCACCCGTCGTGACCAGGAATACGCCGACGCTCGCCGTGACCATCAGGGCCAGGTGGACGCCTTGGAGACCCTGCTTCGCACCGAGATGGACAACGTGGTCGGCAAGAC
>JBATOB010000379.1:0-2738 GCA_049290655.1 Chromatiaceae bacterium
GGCCTCGCCCCCGCAACCGCTCCGCCAGAACGGGCGCGGAGGGCGGCAGGATAAAGATGGAAACGGCGCCGGGGAAACGCTCGCGCACCTGGCGCGCCCCTTGCCAGTCAATCTCCAGCAGCAAATCCTGGCCCGCACCCAAGGCCTCGCGCACCTTGGCCTCCGCGGTGCCATAGCGATTGCCGAAGACATGGGCGTGCTCCAGGAAGGCGCCCGCGGCGATCATGGCCAGAAAGCGCCCCTCATTAATAAAATGATAGTGGACGCCATCCACCTCGCCTGGCCGAGGCGAACGGGTCGTGTAGGAAATAGCCAGCCCAAGGGCGGATTCACGTTCCAGCAGGGCCTTGACCAGACTGGTCTTGCCCGCGCCGGAGGGCGCCGATACGATAAAAAGGATGCCTTCGCTCATGAAACCAGCGCCTGGGGGGTTGACAAAAAGGGGGTTATGAGGACCCGAGGGGGGTGGGAACCATTCGGCAATCCCGATATTCCCGGCAAATTAGACCACAAGCGCCCGGCGCGAGCGAGATTCGGACCGCGCGGCGAGCCCAACCCGGAATCACCCCCAGATGCTGACCTGCGCCGACCTGTCCCCCACCCTGCTACCCGCACTGCTCGCCCGCTTCGGTCTTACCCTCGCCTGGGTCGCGCCGGGAGAGCCGATCCCGGGCAGCTATTGGGGCGAGTCGGAGGCCGGCCTGGTCGGAGACTGCTTGTATATCCGACCCGACACCCCGGTCCATTCGGCTTTGCATGAAGCCTGCCACTGGATCTGCATGGACCAGGCCCGCCGGGCGACCCTGCACACGGACGCCGGCGGCGAGGTGGCGGAAGAGAACGGCGTCTGCTATCTACAGATCCTGCTCGCCGACGAACTGCCCGGTGTTGGCCACGAGCACCTCTTCCGTGACATGGACGACTGGGGCTACAGCTTCCGCCTCGGCAGCGCTCGCGCCTGGTTCGAGGAGGACGCCGAGGATGCCCGCCAATGGCTGCTTGACCAGGGCCTGATCGACACCACCAACCGCCCCACCTGGGTCCCTGGGTCGAAAAAATGACCGCTTTAAAGGCCCCACCCTGCCCTATAATTCCACCCCAGTTCTCACTGACCATGGGAGTTTTTGCCATGACCAAGATCCGCAACCCGCTCGCCCTCCTCGCCGGCCTGGCCTTGATGGCTCCGGCCCTGGCCTGGCCGTCCTCTTATTACGACTCCAGCCCCCAGGCCCAGGCTCGGGATGGCGCCATGCCGGCACCGATAGCGGCCGCTAACCCACCAGCCAACCCCGCCCCCGCCTATCCCAACGGCCCCATGGATCCCCATGCCCAGGCCATGCCCTACCCAGGTCCCGGCATGAATTCCTACGGCAACCCCTATGGACCGGGATTTGGCCCTGGCTATGGCTTCCAGCCCCCCGCCATACCGGACTTCCCGGCCCCGCCTGCCTTGTCCAGGCCCAATCGATCCGGCCCCTTGCGCTTCAACCAAACCCTCACCGAGGAGGGCTATATTCTCGAAATCCCCCTCAACGGCATGAAGGCCGAGGAGATCCAAGTGGATATCGACGGCCGCTCAATCCGCCTCTCCCGCGACACCTCCACCCAGAAGACTCGCGAGGAGACGTTGGACGATGACCGGGGCTACCTGCGCAGTTATAGCTTCTCCAGTGGTCGCACCAGCCGCCGGCTGCCCCTACCCCAGGACGCCGACGGCGGCGCCATGCGGCGCGAGGACAGCGCCGAAAAGATCCGCATCATAATCCCCCGCCGCCAAGGCTGATCCGGAACCCAGCGCCATGCCCGAGACCTACGCCAATCCCCAGGACGCGGAAGACGCCTTCTATGACGCCATCGACGAGCGGGACTCCGACCGCCTGCGCGCAGTCTGGGAGGACTCGCCGGACATTGCCTGCCTGCTCCCCATGCAGCCCCTACTGCACGGCAAACAGGTGCTTGAAGCTTGGACGCCCCTTTTCGGGGGCGATTTCCACCTCGACATCCAGGTGCGGCACGTCCGCTGGCTGGAGACCGGCGACCTGGCCATTCACTATCTGGAGGAACAGCTCGCCGTCCCCGGCCGGCCACCTCAGCCGCCGGTTCTCGCCACCAACATTTACCGCCGGGGCGCCGATGGCTGGCGCATGATCCTGCACCAGAACTCCCCATCGCCACCACCGCCGAGTCCCGCCCCCGGCATGTCGCCTGACAGGGTCCCCGGCCCCTCGGGCTAATGCGCGTCAACCTGCATGCCCTCGGCTGTCGGCTCAACGAAGCTGAACTGGAGACCTGGGCACGCCAGTTCCAACAACTCGGCCACCAGGTCACCCCCGACGAGACGGGGGCCGACCTGGTCGTGGTCAACACCTGCGCCGTCACCCAGGAGGCGGTACGCAAGTCCCGCAAGCTCCTGCGCCGCGCCCAGCGCGATAACCCCCGCGCCAAGCTGGTCGTCAGCGGCTGCCTGGCCACCCTGGAGACCCAGGCCCTGGCGCTGGACGCCGGCATTGACCTGGTGATCCCCAACGCGGACAAGGACCGCTTGGTGGCGATCGCCACCGCCGAGCTCGACCTGCCCGCCATGCCCCTCACCGCCATGGCGGCCGAGGCCAATCCCCTCTTTGCCCGTGGCCGCCAGCGCGCCTTCATTAAGGTCCAGGACGGCTGCCGCTACCGCTGCGCCTTCTGCATCGTCACCCTGGCGCGGGGCGAGGAACACAGCCGCCCCATCCATGAGG
>JBATOB010000380.1:0-9342 GCA_049290655.1 Chromatiaceae bacterium
GTGCTGGTGGTCGCGGACGGGCGCGCCGCCTTCCGGCCGGTGCAGACCGGTGCCACCGACGGCAAGCGCGTGGTCGTGCGCGAGGGGATCGAGGTAGGCGAGATGGTCATCCGCAGGCCCGCCGACCCCAAGGCCAAGGTCAGCGCCGGCAGCCGGGTGCGCCCGGTGACGGGTGGAGACCGCTAGATGGACCTCGCCATCCAAGATGTCCGCCGCCACCTGGGCAAGTTCATCGCCACCATCCTCGGCGTGGGCCTGCTGTTCGCCATCGTGCTCATCATGAACGGGATCTTCGCCGGCAACGTCGCGGACGGGGTTTGGCTGATCGAGAACACCGACACCGACCTGTGGGTGGTGGAGCGCGACCGCGGCGGGCCCTTCAACGAGCAGTCGCGCCTGCCCGAGGACGCCTACAAGAGCATTGCGGCTACCCCTGGGGTGGCGCGGGCATCGCCCTTCATCGCCTATGGGGTCCAGCGCGAGATCCACGGCAAGGAGCAGCAGTACACCATTATCGGCTATGACGTCTTCGGCGGCCTGGGCGGGCCCGGCCGCATCGTCGAGGGCCGGCCCATCGAGCGCGCCCATTACGAACTGGTGGCGGACAAGAAGCTCGGCGTCGCCCTCGGCGAACGGGTGAGGCTCGGCGTCCATGAATACACCGTCGTCGGGCTCACCAAGGGCGGGGTGGACTCCGGCGGCAATCCGCTGGTCTATCTGTCGCTGCCCGATGCCCAGGAGGTCCTCTATCAGCAGGACAACCGGGCGCTGGAGGCAGCACGTGCGGCGAGCCTGAAGCGCCTGGAGGCGGCCGGCAACACACCCGAGCAGGCGCGGCGGCTGTTGCCGCTGGTCACGGCGAGCAACGACACCATCAACGCCGTGCTGGTGCGGCTGCGACCCGGCGCGGACCCGGCCGAGGTCGCAGGGCACATCCGCGACTGGCACTACTTCAACGTCTACACCGGGGACCAGGAGCGTGCGCTCATGTTGGAAGGCCGGCTTAAGAAGATGAGCGCCATCCTCGGCCTGTTCCGCATCCTGCTGATCGTCGTCTCGATCATCATCATCGCGCTGCTGATCTATGTGCTCACCATGGAGAAGATCCGGGCCATCGCCACCCTCAAGCTCATGGGCGCCGCCAACTGGGTGATCGTGCGCCTGATCCTGGAGCAGTCCCTGGTGCTCACGGTCGCCGCCTTCGGCTTCGCCTACCTGTTGGTCGCCTTCACCTACGAGCACTTCCCGCGTACCCTGGTGCTGCTGCCCTCCGAGACCCTGATCACCTTCGCGGTGGTCTTCGTCGGCGGCCTGCTGGCGAGCCTGCTCGGCATCGTACAGGCCCTGCGCACCCCGCCATCGCTGGCGCTGGGAGGCTGAGATGACGGTGCTCCGTGTGCGGGGGCTCGGCAAGGTCTTCGGCAGCGGCGAGCTGGCAGTGACCGCGCTGGACGCTGTCAACCTGGATGTCCAGGCCGGCGAGCTGGTCGCCCTGCTCGGCCCCAGCGGCTCCGGGAAGACCACGCTGCTTCTGTGCATCAGCCTGATCCTCGACCCCAGCGCCGGTGAGATCGAGATGAACGGCCAGGCGATCTTCCACAATGGCCGGGTCCAGATCGACGTGCGCCGCTTCCGGCGCGAGAACGTCGGCTTCGTCTTCCAGGCGCACAATCTGATCCCCTTCCTTTCGGCCCTGGACAACGTCGCCCTGGCCATGCAGTTGAACGGTGTCGGCAAACGCGCCTCGCGCGAACGCGCCCGCGAGCTGCTCGACTACCTGGAGATCGCCCATCGCGCCGATTCCCTGCCCGCCACCCTGTCCGGCGGGGAGCAGCAGCGCGTGGCCATCGCCCGGGCGCTCGCCAACGAACCGCCGCTGATCTTCGCCGACGAGCCGACCGCCGCCCTCGACACGGGGCGGGGGATTAGGGTCATGGAGCTGCTCAAGCGCGTGGCGCGGGAGAAGCGCTCGGCGATCGTCGCGGTGACCCACGACGTGCGTATGATCGCGGGCTTCGACACGATCTATCACATGGACGATGGCCGCTTGTCGCGCACCGAGGCCGGGGCGGTGGCCACTCTATCTTCGGTCCCGGTTCCAAACCACAAGGAATCTCTAACATGAAACGACCCTCGCTCCTGCTGTCCCTCGCTTGCGTTTGCTGGGCGTCCAACCCGCTCGGCGCAGAACCCGCCGATGGCCGCATGGACCTGCGGCTCACACCGCAGGAGCGGGCGGAGTTCCTCAAGGAGATGCGGCAGATGCTGGCGAGTATTCAAGGCATCCTGGGGGGCATCGGAACGGCCGACCGCGCCCGGATCGCGGAGGTCGCCCGCCTGTCGGGCAACCGGATGGCGCGCTCCACCCCGGACTCGGTGCGCGAGAAATTGCCGCAATCCTTTCGCGACATCGGCGGCCCGACGCATCTGCTGTTCGAGGAACTGGCCGTCCGTGCCGAAACCGACGAGATGGACAGCCTGGCCCGCTTCACCGCGGAACTGATGAACCAATGCGTCGCCTGTCATGCGGCATTTCGGGTTCAGTAAGTATCCGAGGCGCAGGGCCTGTCAGTCGCTGGAAGGTGGGTTCTCATGCTAAGGACCTTGTTCTCCCTGCCCCGCACCGTCTGGCTGATCGGCCTGATCAGCCTGCTCAACGATTCGGCCAGCGAGATGATCTATCCGCTGATACCGCTGTATCTCGCCTCGGTGCTGATGGCCGGGCCACGCGCCCTAGGGCTGATCGAGGGCATCGCCGAGGCCACGGCCAGCCTGCTGAAACTCTTCTCCGGGGTGATCGTGGACCACACCCGCCGCGCCAAGCCCTGGGTGGTGGCGGGCTATGCCCTGGCCGGCTTCGCCCGGCCACTGATCGCCTTCGCCACGAGCTGGCCGGGACTGCTGCTGCTGCGCTTCGCCGACCGGGTGGGCAAGGGGCTGCGCACCTCGCCGCGCGACGCCCTGCTCGCCGGTAGCGTGGACCCTTCCGTGCGCGGGCTGGCCTTCGGCCTACACCGGGCCATGGACAACGCGGGCGCGGTGGTGGGGCCGCTGTTCGCGGCCTTGTTGCTGGGTCTGGGCTGGGGGCTCAGGGATGTCTTCCTGTTCGCCATTGTGCCGGCGGTGGCCTGTCTGGGTCTGGCGCTGATGCTGCGCGAGCCGAAACCGGACGGGAAGCGTCCAAAGCCAACAGCCTTCAGTTGGCGCCTGGTGGGACTGCCGCCCGCCTTCAGGCGCTATCTGGTCGTGCTGGCCCTGTTCACCCTGGGCAACTCGTCGAACATGTTCCTGCTGCTGCGGGCCAGGGAATTGGGCCTGCCTGAGGCCCAGGTACCGCTCGCTTGGGCGGCGGTCTCCTTCATCGCCATGTTGTTCTCGACGCCCTTGTCCGCCCTGTCGGACCGGGTGGGGCGCGTGCGCCTGATCGTAGTCGGCTGGGTGGCTTATGGGTCGTTCTACCTCGGTCTGGGCCTGCTGCCGCCCGGGACGCCGCTCGCCCTGTTCGGCTTGTTCGCCTTCTACGGGGTCTTCATGGCCGCCACCGAGGGGGTGGAAAAGGCCCTGGTGGCGGACTTGGCACCGCCGGACCTGCGCGGCACCGCCTTCGGCTGGTTCAACCTGACTGGGGGGCTGATGCTGCTGCCGGCCTCGCTCCTGTTTGGCGCTCTGTATCAAGGGGCCGGTGCCCTCGCCGCCTTCGCCTTCTCCGCCGCCTGCGCCCTGACGGCGGCGTTGTTATTGCCATTCTGGGCCTTGCGTGGGGCATCGCTCGTTTCCGGCGTGACTCGTTGTAACGGTGCCCCATGAATCCCTTGACCGACGCGCTCTGGTGGCACTTTTCGGTTTCCGGTGTCGAGACCTGGGTCTGGTTGCCTCTCTTGGTGGCCTTTGTGGTGTCCTTTTTCTCGTCGATGGTAGGGATTTCCGGTGCTTTCTTGCTCATGCCCTTCCAGATGAGCGTGCTGGGCTATGGCGGGCCGTCAGCTAGCGCCACCAACCTGATCTTCAACCTTTACGCCACGCCGGGCGGGGTCTGGCGCTATGCTCGCGACCGGCGCATGGCTTGGCCACTGGCGCGGCTGATCATCTTGGGCACCCTGCCCGGCGTGGTGATCGGCTTTTACCTGCGCACCCTATACCTGCCCGACGTGGCCCGATTCAAGCTGTTCGTCGGCAGCATCCTGCTGTACTTGGCGTGGCGGCTGCTGAGCGAATTCGCGCCATGGAAGAAGCGCTTGCACATGCCAACACCGACGGGTGGCGCGACGTTGCATCTGGCGCATAGCGACTGGCGACGCATGGAGTTCACTCTGGGCGCACATCGCCACGGATTCCCGGTATCGGCCATGCTCGCCCTGGCCTTCGTCGTCGGCATCATCGGTGGCACCTACGGGATCGGTGGCGGCGCCATCATCGCGCCGTTCTGCATTGCCATCTTCCGGTTGCCGGTGGCGGTGGTGGCTGGAGCGGCCCTAGCCGGCACCTTCGCTACCTCGGTGATCGGTGTGATCGTGTATTCCGTACTGCCGCTGCCTGGCGGTGGCCATGCCGCGCCGGACTGGTGGCTGGGTACGTTGTTTGGCTTAGGGGGACTAGCGGGGATGTATCTGGGCGCGGCAACTCAGAAATACATTCCCCAGCGGGTGCTAAAGATCGGCTTGGGCCTGCTGTTGACTGGGCTGGGCACAGCCTATGTATGGCCGGTCATTGCATAGGGCCGGGTAGCGACCGGCATGCTCTGGTTGTTGCTGGGTGCTACTGGCCTCACCCGCCGCCGCCGACCAGGCAGACTGGAGCGGCAGGATGAGCATGAGCAGAAGGGAGATCAGGCGACGCATGGGTGGCATTGTAGGGGCAAGGTCAAAGATCCGCCGATGGGCTCAATGACCGCCGGCCTTAGTGCTAGCGGTTGGGGTGGCGGACACCCCGAGGGATCTAACCTATTAGGGTGGGGTCCCTCGCCGCTTACATCAATCTACCGCTATGTCGCTCAACAGCAGCCTCCGGCGACCGCTCTGCCATCCTCCTGCGCGGTGAAGGGCAGGCCGCCACCGCAGCCATCGAAAAGGCCGAGGTGCCGCCCACCATCCCCAAAGAAGTCGAAGTGGGGGTGCAGGCGGGTCTCCTGGAGCATGCGCCAGGTGTTGCCGCAGACGGGGGCCACCTTGCCCGTCGGGAAGCGGTGGTGCTTGTCCAGGGACCAGGCACCGGGGTGACGGGGCAGGGTCCCGCGGTAGGCGACCGCTTGGCCGTAGTCCTCGCAGTCGGGCTCCAGCCCCGGGAGCTTGAACAGCCGGTAAGTGGCCGAATAGAAGCGGGTCGGGGCCACCCGCTCCTCGATCAGTGGGTCTTGGATCCCGATGGGTCGGTCCGCCACCAGCCGCGGATCGGTAAAGCCAGCGTTGCGGGCGAGCTGGAGAAAGTCGTTCCAGTACAGGGCCCCTGCCAGGCACTCCCCGTAAAGCACGGGGTCGGCGGCCAGTTCGGGCGGCACCCGACGGTCCGCATAGACATCGGAGAAGTACAGCTCCCCGCCGGGCTTGAGCAGGGCCTGGGCCTGGGCGAGCACGGCCGGCTTGTCCGGGGAGAGGTTGATGACGCAATTGGAGACGATGAGGTCGAAGCCCTCCGGCTCCAGCCCCAGGGCCCCCAGGTCCTCGATGCGCCCCTCGATCAGGCGGACGTTGGAGCGGCGGTAGCCGTAACGGGCGCGGTGGTAGTCCTGGTGGCGCTCGGCCACGGCCAACTGCTCGGCGGTCATGTCCACGCCGACCACGGCACCGGCCACACCCACCAACCGGGAGAGCAGATAGAGATCCCGACCTGAGCCGCAACCCAGGTCCAGGACCCTTAAGCCCTCCAGCAGGTCGGGGGCCACCAGGCCGCAGCCGTAGTAGCGCCCGCTCACCTCCGGGTGGATGTCCGCCAACAGGGGCTTGAGGTACGCAGGGACCGATCCCGGGGTGCAGCAGGCGTCGGTGCGCAGGTCGGCGCTGCCCTGGAGGGCCTCGCCGTAATACTGCCTGACACTTTCGTGAAGGGTGTCTGTGTTGCGCATAGGGATGCTCGTCAAGGGTCAGTGCCGTCGCAGGCAGACGGCGAGGAAGCCCCCGAGCGGAAACCGCTGGGGTATCAGGGATTCGGTGCGCTGCGCGAGAGGTCCACCGCTTGGCAGGAACAGGGCAAAGCGGGCCGAGGGCTCGGGGGTCGGCCTCAGACCCTCTGCCCAGCCCAGGACCTCGCCCAAGAGGTCCCAACGGGCCCCGCGATAGCCTCCGCGCCCGTGCTTCGAGAGGTACAGCAGGCTGCGCCGGTGCAGCAGACCGAGTACGACCGCACGCCGGCTGACCCGCCACAGTTCCCGCAAGGCCTCGCCCGGTCCGGGGACGAAGCAGAGACTGGTCATGGCCAGGGCATAGTCGAAGGCCCCATCCGCGAAGGGCAGGGCACCGGCCTGACCCTTGACCAGGGCGATGCGTGGGTCGCGCTGCCGGGCAAAGCGCAGGGCCGGCAGGTCCGGGTCCAGCCCCGTCACCGCCAGCCCGTGGTCGGCCAGGGCGCTGCTGAAGTATCCGGTCCCGCTACCGACGTCGAGCACGGATTCCCCGGGGCGCGGGCGCAGCAGCTCGTCTAAGAGGGCGAACTCCCGCCCGGCGATCCAGGCCCCGCGTGGGGTGGCGTACCAGGCGTGGTAGGCCGTGGGGTCCGTCATCGCGGCACTCGAACTGGCGGGGGACGGGATCTGGCCCCATGGGCAAGGCTAGGCATCGTCTGACGGTTCATCGAGCACACCCGGCCCGGACAGGCGTTCGGCGTGGGGTGCGGTCGGCATGCCGAGGGACTCACCGAGGAGTGCCTTGGCGCGCTGCGCGATGAAGGCGTTAGACAACTGCCGATCCCGCCACAGGAGGGCCTGGGATGCCTCCCTGTCCTGGAACAGCAGGTCGCCCGGGGCCGGGTCGAAGGGGTGCTCGCGGGTGATGCGGGCGATCCGCCCCAGGTTCACCCCGCGACCGTCGTCCAGGAGGACCAGGTGCGGGGCCAGACCTTTGAGCGGATCGGGACGCGGGAAGTCCACCAGACCCAGCAAGACGTAGGGTTTGCCAGTGATGTGAATCCCAAGCTGAACATCGGTGGCCGCGATCTCCACGAGGTAGATCGTCTCTCCCACCGCGGCGTGGAGCCGTTCGACCTGTCGGGTGTACTCGGGGGAGGGCCAGAGGCGCCCGACCGAGGCCATGGGGTCGTCCTCTCGGGTCACGGGGAGCGGCGGGTTGGCGATGTCGTTCACCTTAGGGCCCCCGGGGCTTGCCTGCCGCGGCGGGTTGGTCGGGGCCGGTCTCGCCCTCGTCCTGCCCGACGGCCGCCCTCTCCCGCAGGGCCTGGGCCACTGCCCCGCGCAGCCGGATCAGGTCCCCGTCCAGGGCGGGCTGTCCGTGCCACCACTGGTAGTCGGGGGACTGATGCCCGGCACCGAGGCGCACGTTGCGCAGGTGTTGGGCGGCGGATTCCAGCAGGCCCGCCAGGGCGTCGGTTCCCGCCGGGTGACGGGTGGCGATGCCCTGGGCCTCGGCGACCTTGAGCCGGGCGATATCCGCCAGTCGTTCCCCGGCCTCAAGCTGCTCGCGCACATAGCGTGGGGCGTGGCATGCGCCGCACACCCACGGGCGCACCGGGGGACTCCGCGTGACATCCATGGTATCGCCGTGATCAGCCTCGTGCAAGTGACAGTAGGCACAACCGGGGGCGCGATGGTTGCCGCGGCTCAGGGGTAGCGACCAGTCTGGCTTGCCAATCCGCACCAGGACCCCGTGCTTGGAGGTGGCGTAGCTGTGGGCCACGGCCCCGTCATGGCAGCCGGTGCAGGCGCTGTCCGCTCGTGCGGAAGGCAGGGCCCCGTGGCGCTCGCCGTGGCAAGCGACGCAATCCGCCGCGGCGGCATGGGGACCAGCGCGCCACTGCGCCACGAGGGCGGGATTCTGCTCCCCGTGACAGTCGAGGCATTGACCCTGGGTGAAGGGTCCCTCGGCGGCCGGCCCCGATCCGTTTTCGCCCTCCGGGAGGACAACCTGGGCCGCAGCCGCCAGAACCACCCCCAGCAGGGTGCATGCGCGCCTAGTTGCCCGCACGGTTGGCCTCCGTGTAGGGCCCGGCGAGCCACAGGTCACTGGGGTCGTTGCGGCGCCCATCGCGGGCCTGCTCCGCCTCGCCCAGGGTGCGCAGCGCCCCGGCCTGGAACTGGATGTTCGCTAAGGCCCTGTCCATGGCTGCGTGGCCCCGGATCACACCCTCGGCGTCGCCGTGGGCGGCGGCCTTGTAGCTGCCCAGATTGTCGAAGTACCACATCTCGAAATAGGCCCGCTCGATATTGGACACGTTGTAGAAGGCCGAGGCCTGGCCGTCGTAATAGCCAATGCGCGCCCTCGCCATAAGGGCATCGGGGGCGTCCATCGGATAGGGCGGGCGTTCGCCGGGACCGGGATGCAGCAGGTCGTCGGTACGCAGGTCCTTGACCAGACCCTCCGCCGCATAGAGAGTGCGCCACGCGGCCTTGCGCTCGGTGTCCAGGCCGGCAAGCCAGTCCCGCGACTGGCCCTCCTCGTGACAGTCCATACAGACCGCCACCCAGCGCTCGCGCAGGACCCGGTTGCCCGAGGTATGCGGGTTCACCTCTAGCAGGCCGAACTTCCACAGGTTCTTGTCGGCCACCTGGTGGCGCCCGCGCTCCATGTGGCAATAGGCGCAGGACGGGGCCTTGTAGTTGCCCTTGGCGAGCGGCTTGCTCCAGTCCCAGGCGTCACCCTCCTCCCGGATGATGCGCCCGTGGGCGGAGGCGAAATAGGTCTCGTCGTCCGGGTGTGGCGGACCGGAGTGGCAGGTGATGCAGGCCTCCGGGCGCCGCGCCTCCGCCGGATCGAAGCGGTGCCGGGTATGGCAGGAGTCGCACTTGGTCGCCACCGAGTGGCACTGCACGCAGGCCTGGACCTCGGCCTTGGGCTTGTCGGCGAAGTGCTTGGCGTCCACCGCCCGCTCCATGGCCAGCACATGGCTGGGGAAGCCGTAGCGGGCCTCGTCCCGAAAGTCCCCGTGTTGCTGGGCGTGGCAGGTGCCACAGACCTCCGGGGTGGGCAGGCGCAGGCGCTGGTGATCAGCCCCGTGGCAGTCCGGGCAGGCTACCGGTTCACGGTCGGTGGGTCTGGCATGGCGGCTGGCTCGCCAATCGGCGACGATCCCCGGGGTGATGGCCTCGTGGCACTGGACACACTGGTCGGCCTCGAACACCCCCTGCACGCTTTGGACCGGCTTGAAGAAGGGACTTGGGTCCCACCACCCCTGCACCGG
>JBATOB010000381.1:0-3703 GCA_049290655.1 Chromatiaceae bacterium
GCCGCGCGGCTGGTCCCCGCCCGGGGCTTGCGGGCGGGTGACGAGGCCGAGGCCTACCGGGCGCTCCCGCGCTGGGGCCTGACCCTGGGCCTCTTGGCACTTGCGGCCCTGAGCTGCCTTCTCCCACCCCTCGATGGCCTACCCCTGGGCGGCTATCTGGCGGTGGCCCTGATCCTGGTGGGGGCCGTGATGGCCTTGCCGGGGCTAACTCCCTGGGCGATGCGCCCACTGGCGGGGGGCCGCGCGATCCTGATACGACTGGCCCGGGCGCGTCTGGCCGCCGCGCCCGGACAGGCGGTGGTGGCGGGCGCCGGGGTGGTGGCCAGCGTCGCCCTGGCGGTGTCCATGGCCATCATGGTCAGCTCCTTTCGGGATTCACTGGACGACTGGCTGACCCAGATGTTGCCCGCCGATCTCTATCTGCGCGCGGCCGCGGCGGGCACCAGCGGTTACCTGGAACCCGAGTGGGTGGACCGGGTGGCCCTGCTGCCGGGGGTGATGGCGGTGCGCCCGGTGCGCTTCGAGAGCCTGCGTATCGGGGTAGGGGGCGAGGCGATCGCGCTCATCGCCCGTCCCGTCACGGACCGAGCGGGCCTACCGCTGGTGGCTGGCACGACCGCGTCGGGGTCAGGACCGGGCACGCACCCGCCGGCCTGGATCTCGGAGGCGGTCGCCGATCGACTGCGCCTCGGGGTCGCGGATCTCATTGAGCTTCCCCTTGGCGAGGCAGTCCAGACCTTTCGGGTCGCAGGCATCTGGCGCGACTATGCCCGCCAGCAGGGGGCGGTCGTGGTCGAACTGGAGACCTTCCGGCGTTTGACCGGGGACCGGCGCGTCAACGATCTGGGGCTCTTTCTGGCCGCCGGGACCGAACCCTCGGGGGTGATGAGCGCTATCCGCGCCCTGCTCGGCGCGAACCTGAGCGAGATGATCCTGCCGGGGGAGCTGCGCGCCATGATCCTGGGGGTTTTCGATCGCACCTTCCTGGTGACCTACCTGATGGAGGCGGTCGCGGTCATGATTGGCCTCTTTGGGATCAGTACTAGCTTTGCCGCTCTGGCCACCAGCCGGCGCAAGGAGCTGGGTATCCTGCGCCATCTCGGCCTGAGGCGGCGCCAGATCGGCACCCTGCTCGCCACCGAGGCGGCCCTGACCGCCGCCGTCGGCGTCGTTATCGGCCTGGTCGCGGGCGGGGCTATCGCCTGGATACTGATCGAGGTCATCAATCGTCAGAGTTTCCATTGGAGCATGGATATGCAATGGCCCTTGGGCGTGCTGCTGGTCTTCAGTCTCGCCATGATCCTGCTCGCAGCCCTGGCTGCCCGTCTCTCCGGCCGTCAGGCGATGCGTCAGGATGCGGTCCTGGCAGTGCGGGAGGATTGGTGAAGGGATCAGCCCCGCGCGACGGGCATCGCCAATCGGGGTGGGGCCGGCTCGGCCTTATTCTGTGTCTGCGCCTGGGTATTTTCCTGAGCGGGAGCCTGACCTTGCTCTCCGCCGTCCAGGCGAGCGACTTTGCCCCGGTGGTCGAGGGTCGTCCCCTGGTTTTTCCCGCCGATACCGGCGCCCACCCGGACTACCGGACGGAATGGTGGTACATCACCGGATGGGTAACCGACGAGGGTGGCGCCGAGCGGGGCTTTCAGGTGACCTTCTTCCGGGTCGCCACTGGCATCGGCGCGGACAATCCCAGCCGCTTCGCGCCTCGTCAACTCATTTTGGCTCATGCCGCCATCGCTGACCCGGCCACCGGCCATCTGCTCCATGCCGAGCGGGCCGAGCGCGAGCTGGAGCCCCTCGCGGGCGCCGCGCGCGACCGGACCCATGCCTGGATCAAGGACTGGGGGCTGAGCCTGGACGGCGACCAGTATCAGGCCCGGATCGAGAACGAGGCCTTCGCGCTCGACCTTAGCCTGATCCCCGCCGGTCCCCCTGTCCTGAATGGTCGCGAGGGGTTCAGTCAGAAGACCCCGAACCCCTACCATGCCAGCCATTACTACAGCCGCCCCCAACTCGCCGTCACCGGCCGGATGCGCCTGCACACCGAGAAGCACCGGGTCACGGGACGGGCCTGGCTAGATCATGAATGGTCCAGCGAGTTGCTGTCCGAGGAGGCCCGGGGCTGGGACTGGATCGGCATCAATCTGCATGATGGCGGTTCCCTGATGGCCTTCCAGATGCGCCACCCCGACGGTTCGGTACTCTGGACCGCCGGGACCCTGCGCGAGGGGAGCGCCAGCGCGCGGCACCTGGCCCCCGCCCAGGTCCAGTTCCATCCCCAACGCCTCTGGCAATCGCCCCGCACGGGCAAGTCCTATCCGGTTGCGTGGGGGCTGGAGATCGATGGGCGCCCCTGGCGGCTCCTGCCCCTGATGGATGACCAGGAGTTGGACGGCCGCCTTTCCACCGGTGTCGTTTACTGGGAGGGTGCGGTCCGCCTCATGGCGGAGGATCAAGAGATCGGACGGGGCTATCTGGAGATGACGGGGTATTGACGGACTGGGCCCCGTCGGAAAAACTGTTCGTGTTGCAGCGAGATAGGAGGAGCCTTTGGGGACATGATTGACTTGAGCGAGGCCTTGGCCACCTGGTCCACGCCGGAGCGCGAGGCCGCCCTGAAGCGGGCACTGGAGGGCCTGGATATCGCTTGTCTGCCCTTGCAACAGGCCCTGGCGCGCGGGAGTCAGGTAACGGCGGAGCCCTTCCAGGTCATGATCCTAACGACGGCGGAGGGAGAGGACGGCTTGCGGGCACGGGTGGGGGTCTTTTTCACCAGCCTCATCGGCGGCTGTCAGTGCGCGGACGATCCGACGCCCCTGGAGTCTTTGCCGGAATATGCCCAGATCGAGGTCACCATCCAGCGCGAGACCGGGATGGCGCACCTGCGCCTCCTGGATTGAGCCTCTTGAGGGCTGAATTCAGGGGTTTTCCAGGGCCTTCAAGGCCCGCTTGCGAAAGACCCCCATCTCCTTGGCGGCCTGGATGTCGCCCTTCCCCTCGGCAACGGCGATGCCTTGATCCAGGATGGCGATGGCCTCCGCGGGGCGGCCGCTGGCCTGGAGGGCCTTGCCCTGGAGCTTCCAGGCGGCGGAATAACGAGGGTCGAGCCGCGTCGCCGCGGCCAAGTGTTCGATGGCCCGTTCCAGGTCACCCAGCTTGAGATATTCATTGCCCAGGCTATAACGCAGCAGGGCACTATCGGGTCCCTTGGCAAGCAGGGCCTCCAGGTTGATGGCGGTGGTCATGGGCGTCTCCTGAATGGATGAGCAAGAGTCACTGGGCTACGAGATGGGATTTCTTCCATTAGCGCTTGAAGTGGCTATATGGGGTCCTTATCACGGGCCCACAGTCCAAGGTCGGCCGGGGCTCCGGCGGAACATGTCAACCTGTTTTGGACACCGGAGAAAAAAGTTAACGTATTTTTCGCTCCTGTGCGGCGGCGAGGGTTGGGAAGTTCACGGTCACACCGGCGCACCTGCACGGTATCGTGGCAGCCGATGAGACCTACTTCCGCGCATCCCTCAAGGGGGAGCGCGCGCTGTCGCGCCCGCCGCGCCAGCGCGGGGGGGAGCGCCCACCAGTGCGGCCTGTCCAGCGAGCCAATTCCCGTCCTCGTCGTGCGCGACCGCGGCACCGCCACCACCGATGCCGTTCTCCCCAAAGCCGACACTGCGGCGGTTTCCGCCGTCCTGGAGCCCGTCCT
>JBATOB010000382.1:0-3160 GCA_049290655.1 Chromatiaceae bacterium
TCTCAACTCCTCCCTGACCGCGGGGGAGGCGCGGGCGGTGGAACAGGGCCTGGTGTCCGGCCAGTTCGACTTGCTGTACGTGGCCCCGGAGCGCCTGCTGAGCGAGCGCTTTCTGGCTCTGCTGGACCAGAGCCGCGTCGCCCTCTTCGCCATCGACGAGGCCCACTGCGTCTCCCAGTGGGGGCACGACTTCCGGCCCGATTACATCCAGCTCAACTTGCTGCATGAGCGCTGGCCGCATATCCCGCGCATCGCCCTCACCGCCACCGCCGATGGCTTGACCCGCCAGGAAATCGTCGAACGTCTCGGCCTGGCGGAGGCTGAGCAGTTCGTCTCCAGTTTCAACCGGCCCAACATTCGCTACCGCGTGGTGCAGAAGGACCAGCCGCGTCGCCAGTTGTTGCGCTTCCTGCGCGAGGAGCACGCCGGCGATTCGGGCATCGTCTATTGTCTGTCGCGACGCGGGGTGGAGGAAACCGCCGACTTCCTGCGCGGCGAGGGTTTTCATGCCCTGCCTTACCACGCCGGCCTGCCCGCGGAGACGCGCCGTCAGAACCAGGCCGCCTTCCTGCGCGACGACCGGATCATCATGGTCGCCACCATCGCCTTCGGCATGGGCATCGACAAGCCGGATGTGCGCTTCGTCGCCCACCTCGACCTGCCCAAGAGCGTAGAGGGTTACTACCAGGAGACCGGGCGCGCCGGCCGCGATGGGCTGCCGGCCAACGCCTGGCTGGCCTATGGCTTGTCCGACATGGTCACCCTGCGCCACTTCATCGACACCTCGGAGGCCGAGGAACGCTTCAAGCGGGTCGAGCACCACCGGCTCAACGCCATGCTCGGGTTCTGCGAGACCACCGCCTGCCGGCGCCAGGTGCTCCTCAACTACTTTGGCGAGGAACAGGAGCGGCCCTGCGGCAACTGCGACACCTGTCTCGAACCCGTCCAGAGTTGGGATGGCACCCAGGCCGCCCGCAAGGCCCTGTCCTGCATCTTTCGCACCGGCATGCGCTTTGGCGCCAACTACCTGATCGAGGTTCTCCTCGGCAAGGACAACGCCCGCATCAAGGGCTTCGGCCACGACCGTGTCTCCACCTTCGGCATCGGCCAGGAACTGAGCGCGGACGAATGGAAGTCCGTCTATCGGCAACTGGTGGCCGCGGGCCTGGCTACGGTCGATCTGGCGGGCCACGGCGCCCTCCAGCTTACCGAGCAGAGTCGCCCCGTGTTGCGGGGCGAGCGGGAGGTGCGGCTGCGGCGCGACCCCTCTCCCAAACGCAGGGGGGGCGCGCGCCAGGATCGGGACAGAGCCGGGGACAGGGCAGGGTTCGGCGGCGATCCCGAGGCGAAGGCCCTCTGGGAGCGCCTGCGCGCCCTGCGTCTGGAACTGGCCCAACGCCAGAACCTGCCGCCCTACGTCATCTTCGGGGATGTCACCCTGCGCGACCTGGTTCAGTATCGGCCCCGGGATCTGGACGAGATGAGCCAGATCAGTGGCGTCGGGGCCATCAAGCTGGAACGTTATGGCCAGGCCTTTCTTGCCGTCCTAGCGGCCCATGCCGCCGAGCACGGCTATCCCGCTGGCTGGCGGCGCCTGACCAGGGCGCCACGATCACCACCCCCAACCCAAAGTGCCGAGGGAGGCCGACTAAGCGACACGGTGCTTCAGACCTTGGCCCTCCGCCGTTCCGGTCTGACCCCGGAGGCGATCGCCAACCAGCGCGGCCTCAAGCCCTCTTCCATCCGAACTCACCTAGCCCTTGGTATCGAGGCTGGCGCACTGCGCTTGGGCGAGGTGGTGACCCTGAGCCCGGAGGAATTAAGAGCCATAGAGGCTGCCTTCGCGGCCTTGCCTCCGCATTCCCCCTTCACCCTGGGCCCCATCGTCAACGCCTTTGATGGCCAATACGACTACGGCCTGCTGCGCTGCGTGCGGGCGGCCATGGAGAGCGGCAATTATTGAGCCTCCGAGGGCTCTGGCCCTGATGGTTTCTGATGTTTCACGGAGAGGTGTCCTGGTGCGAGGGCAGAGGGCACTGTTCCCACGGGGCCTTTGCTCGGCCCGCGCCTTAGAGACTGTCCAAAAATAGCTTCTAGGCTGAAAATTCACAATTACTCAATTTGTATTGGATTTGGTTATCAGTGATCTGCCTTAAGGAAACGCTGAAGAATGATCCGATTTCTCTCTCTTCGCCCTCGGAGAGCGATTTTTTCGATCAATCAGCCCATTTTAACCGGTTTTGGGGCTCATTTTGGGCTCTCTGGCTGGCTCAGGTGGTCCTCTACCCCTTTTGGGCGCAGTGACCCCTCAGGCGGCCAGTAAGACCTTTTTGGCGATGATCAGATTGGCCAGGGCGAAGAGCACCTCATGCTGGGCGCCATTCTTCTTGAGCCCCTGGTAGCGCAATTTGCGGTGGTGGAAGCGGTCCTTGATGAGGTGGAAGACGTGCTCGACGCGGCTGCGGGCTTGCGCTTTGAGTCGCTCGATCCGCTGGGTCAGGTCTTTTATCTCGCCTGCCGGCCAGGCGGCGACCTGGCCGCGCTTGGCGGCGATATACCAGGTCACCTGCCAGTCCTTGAGCTCCGCGCGCTGCTCAGCGCCGGTATAGCCGGCATCGGCCAACACCGCCACCTCCTCACCGTGCAGCAGGTTGCCCGTCGCGGTGATATCCGCCACGTTGGCGGCCGTGGTGGTGACGCTATGCACCAACCCGGCTGCGGCGGCGACCCCGAGGTGGGCCTTGGCACCCAAGTAGTATTGCTGGCCCTTACGGGTATGACCCCTCTCGGCATCGCGGGCGTGGTCTTGGTTCTTAGTCGAGGATGGCGCCGCGATGATGGTGGCATCCACCAAGGTCCCCTTGTTCATCAACAGGCCGCGCTCACGCAACAGGTGGTTGATGGTCTCAAAGATCGTCTTGGTCAGGCCCGCCGTTTCCAGCAAATGGCGAAACTTGAGCAGGGTGGTGGCATCCGGCACCGCTGCGCGGCCCAGATCCAGGCCGAGAGAGCCCCGCAACGCCTGGCTGTCGTAAACCGCATCTTCCAGGGCCTCATCCGCCAGACCAAACCATGGCTGCAAGCAATAGAGACGCAACATCCGCTCCCACCCGATCGGCGGCCGCCCAGGACCCTTGCCCGCCGCGGGATCATCATGAGG
>JBATOB010000383.1:0-7683 GCA_049290655.1 Chromatiaceae bacterium
AACCCCGGTGGAGCTTCCGGAACCCTGGTACCTGGTCATGGCGCCGGCTTGCGCCGTGTCCACGGCCGCTGTCTTTGCCGATCCCGAATTGACAAGAAATTCCCCGTCAATCAGAATCGCCGACTTCCTTGCCGGGGATGACCGCAACGATTGTCTGGGCCTGGTCCGATTGCGGTACCCGGTCGTGGCCGATGCCCTTGATTGGCTTGGGGGTTTTTCCCGGGGGCGGCTGACCGGCACCGGCGCCTGCGTGTTCGCTACCTTTGGCTCCGCGGAAGATGCCCATGCCGTTCTGAATCAGGCCCCCGCTGGTTTGAGGGGCTATGTGGCCAAGGGTATGAATCGCTCGCTGCTCCTGCGCCGCCTGGCCGCGAGCTAAATTTCTTGGGGTGTCGCCAAGTGGTAAGGCACTGGGTTTTGATCCCAGCATTCCCAGGTTCGAATCCTGGCACCCCAGCCAAATTTTTTTAATACCGACCAAGTTGGCGTCACTGGGAAGATTCCGGCGCGCCGACGTTTGATCCTAATGTCATGGCGATGGGGGGATACTGGCCGTGCCCACCAGTCAATTGATGGTCTTTTCCGGCAATGCCAATCCGGCGTTGGCCGCTGAAATCGCGACCTATCTGGCGCTGCCGCTAGGCAAGGCGGTGTTAGGCCAATTCAGCGATGGCGAGGTGATGGCCGAGATCCAGGAAAACGTCCGTGGTCGCGACGTCTTCGTGGTACAGCCAACCTCCGCGCCTACCAACAATCACCTGATGGAACTTTTGGTGATGATTGACGCCCTCCGCTGGGCCTCCGCCAAACGCATTACGGCGGTCATTCCTTATTTTGGCTATGCTCGTCAGGATCGTCGGCCGCGTTCGGCCCGTGTCCCTATCACCGCGCGTCTGGTTGCCAAGATGCTCGCCGACGCTGGCGCCCACCGGGTTTTGACCGTGGACCTGCACGCCGATCAAATCCAGGGTTTTTTCGATATTCCAGTCGATAATGTCTATGCCTCGCCCATCCTGCTGGGCGATGTCTGGCGCCAAAAGTACCCAAATCTGCTGGTCGTCTCGCCGGACGTCGGCGGCGTGGTGCGGGCCCGTGCCCTGGCCAAGCGTCTTGACGGTGCGGAACTGGCCATCATTGATAAGCGGCGGCCCAGGCCTAACGAGGCCAAGGTTATGAATATCATTGGTGATGTGGTCGGTCATTCCTGCGTTATCATTGATGATCTGGTCGATACCGCTGGCACCTTGTGTCAGGCTGCCGCTGCTCTCAAGGACCACGGCGCGTCGCGGGTGGTGGCCTATTGCACCCACCCGGTCTTGTCGGGTCGAGCGGTGGAGAATATTAACGAGTCCCGGCTTGACGAGTTGGTGGTCACCAACACCATCCCCCTGCGCCCGGAGGCCTTGGCCTGTGGACGCATTCGGCAGCTCAGCATTGGCGAGCTGTTGGCCGAGACGATGCGTCGCGTCTCCAGCGAGGAATCGGTCAGTTCCCTGTTCGTCGATTGATGCCAGCCATTTTCCCCTTCCCTCGGGAAGACGCCGTCCGGCATCTGGTCGCGGATGCCGGGCATGTTCCTTGAAAACAGCCCTTTGAGTTATCCAATATGAGCGAAAAGTTTGAAGTACTAGCGGAGTCCCGTAGCGATACAGGGAAGGGTGCGAGCCGCCGCCTGCGTCGCACGGGGCGCGTCCCCGCTATTGTCTATGGCGCCCACCAAGAGCCGGAGATGATCAGCGTAGGGCATAACGCGCTGATTCTGCAGTTGGAGCACGAGGCCTTTTATTCCCACATTCTTAGCCTTAATATCGCGGGGAAGGCCGAGAGCGTGGTGCTTAAGGCCTTGCAGCGTCACCCCGCCAAGCCCTTCGTCCTGCATGCGGACTTCCAGCGTGTTCAGGCGCACGAGAAATTGCGCATGTCCGTGCCCCTGCACTTCCTCAATGCCGCGAACTGCAAGGGGGTTAAGCTGGGTGGTGGTGTCGTGTCTCATAACATGACCGATATTGAGGTTAGCTGTCTGCCCCGGGACCTGCCGGAATTCATTGGGCTCGACCTCACGGATCTCGAGTTGGGCGGCATCATTCACCTTTCCGAGGTGCCCTTGCCCCCGGGGGTCGAGCTGGCTCAGGCGCCAGACCCGGACGTGCCCGTGGTCGTCATTCACAGTGGCCATGGTGGCGAGGGCGAGGAAGAGGGCGGCGAGGCCTGATCTTCCGCCACCTTGTCCTGGTTTGCGGACCGCGCGCTTGCCGGTCCGCAAATGGGTAGGACCTCGCCTCCCGGAAATAAAGCCCCCCTTGCGCCCCATCTTGGCCTTGGAGTAGCCCCGAATGCCCGAGACCGGCATCAGGCTCATCGTCGGTTTGGGCAATCCAGGCCCCCAGTACGAGGCCACCCGTCACAACGTAGGTTTCTGGTTCGTCGACTCCCTGGCGGCGCGTCATCAGGGCCAGTTCCGGTCGGAGCCCAAATTCCACGGTCTCCTGAGCCGAGTCCCCATCCGTGGGGTCGATTTACGCCTTCTCAAGCCCACTACCTTCATGAACCGCAGCGGCCAGTCCCTGGGCGCGGCGGCGCGCTACCTGGGCATACCCCCCGAGGCCATCCTGGTCGCGCACGATGAACTTGACCTAGCCGTGGGTACCGCGCGCCTCAAGCAGGGCGGGGGACATGCGGGCCACAACGGGCTGCGCGACATCATCAATGTGCTGGGCAGCCGCGACTTCTGGCGTTTGCGCATTGGCATCGACCATCCCGGTGATCGGGAACAGGTCGTCAACTATGTCCTCGGCCGGCCATCCCGGGATGACGAGGGGCGTATCGTGTCCGTCCTGGAGGACGCGGAATCCTGCCTCCCCGACCTTCTCTCGGGCGAGTTCCAGAAGGCTATGCATCGCCTCCACTCGAGCCGTTGACCGCCTATTTTGTTACAAAGGGTTGCAATTGTTGCGGCCTTCTGGATAAAGTGTCGCCAATTGTTTTATCGCTCGGTCTTCGGGGGGTCGCGGCCGGGCGCTTCCTTGGAAAACCCTATATCTCCCCTGGCGGCCCGCACCGGAGCTTCTCCCTAACTCGTGGGAATCGGCACTGATGGAGGTCGCTTGGGTTACAAAATCACAGCATCATCCAACTAGAGTAGAGAGAGGAGTTCCAGAGCATGAACATTAAACTGAAGAAAATCGTCGCGATGGCGTTGGTGGCCGGCGCGGTCACGCCCGTGACCGTCCTGGCCTCCAATGGCTACTACTCCTTTGGTTGGGGCACCAAGTCCAAGGCCATGGCCGGCGTTGCCGCCGCCTTGCCCCAGGATACCTTGGTCGCCGCCACGAACCCGGCGGGCATGGCCTTGATCGACACCAGCCTCGATCTGGGCGTGGCCTTCTTCAGCCCCTCGCCCCGAGGCTATGAGGCCGACAATAATTTCTCGACCAACGCGATGGGTTTCCCTACGAGCGGTTTCGTCACGCCGGGGGAATACGAAAGCAGCAGCGATTGGTTCCTGATTCCAAGCTTTGGGTACAATCACGTCCTCGATGACAAGATGACCCTCGGTGTCAGCGTCTTTGGCAATGGCGGCATGAATACCGATTACCGTGAACGTCCGGTCTGGGAGAATTTTGCCGGGGCCCCCAATCAGTTGGCCATCGGACCGGGCATGACACCCCCTCCGGGTACCTTTGCCGCCCCCAATGGCATGTTGTTCAGCATGGGGCCCGATGGGCGTCCGGTGCCGGTTACGGATCCCAATGCCACCCCCCAGCAGGGTAACGTCAACCCCGGCGGTATTTTTTCCGCCACCACCCCCACCGGCATCAATCTCGAACAGCTCTTCGTCGAAGTTCCCTTCACCTATAAGATCAATGGACAACATTCCCTAGGCATAGCCCCCGTCTTTGCCGTCCAGAGCTTCGAGGCCAAGGGCATGGAGCCCTTCCGCCAGATGTCCTTGTACCCTGATGCCGTCTCCAACAATGGCAAGGATTGGTCCTACGGCTTTGGCGTCCACGTCGGCTGGGTTGGCGAGCTTACCGATGCCCTCACCCTGGGTGCCTCTTATCGCACCAAGCTCTGGATGACCGAGTTTGATGACTATAAGGGGCTCTTCGCGGAGAAGGGCGACTTTGACATTCCGGCCATGCTCAACCTGGGCCTGTCCTTCAAGGTCCGACCCGACCTGGTGCTGGCCTTCGACTGGCAGCGCGTCTTTTACAATGCGATCGGCTCGGTTGGGAACAGTAACAATGTCAATGTGACGCCGTGCCTGATGGGCGTCAAGGCTAGCTACTGCCTGGGTGGCGATAACGGCCTCGGTTTCGGCTGGGATGATATGGATGTCTTTAAGCTGGGCGTGCGCTGGGACTACAACGAAAAGTTCAGCTTTATGGGTGGTGTTAGCTATGCCAGCCAGTTTGCCCCGGAGACCGAAGGTTTATTCAACGTCATGGCCCCGGCCACCATCGACTGGACTTGGACCCTGGGTGGTACCTATCGCCACAGCGCCACGGATTCCTTCAACCTGTCTCTGGCCTACATGCCTAAGGCTACCATCGAGGGGGGCTCAAACTCTGATATTACTGGCGGCCAGACCGGTAGTCTCTTCATGGAGCAGAAGGATATCGAGATCAGTTGGAATCATCACTTCTAATTAACCGGCGCTGCTGACTACCAATGTCAAGGCGGCGACTCGCTCAAGCGGGCCACCGCCTTTTTTGATAGAGATTCCAAAAGGTTCCCGCCCGGGGGCGGAGAAAGGGCTTGCTCCCTGGGAATCGTCGAGATCGGGGTGCTCGAATTTCTAACGTCCTGTTTTAAACGATCAGGCCAGGTGCCATGCCCTTCAGTCTGGAGTCGTCGGGGTTCGGCCAATGGAGTAATAAATCAGGCCGCTAGCGCTAACCTGCCGTGGATCGAAGAGGTTGCGGCCATCGAAGATCACTGGGATTTTCAGGCGAGCCTTGACGGCGGCGAAATCGACACCGCGGAACTGGTGCCATTCGGTAACGATAGCCAGGCCGTCGGCGCCATCGAGGGCGTCGAGGGGGTCGGTCACCAGGGTCAAGTCGGGGCGGTCGCCGTAGAGGCGTTGGGCCTCCTCCATGGCTACCGGGTCGAAGGCACGGACCTTGGCACCAGCCTGCCAGAGGGCCTCCATGAGGTGGCGACTGGAGGCCTCGCGCATGTCGTCGGTGTTGGGCTTGAAGGCCAGGCCCCAGAGGGCGAGGGTACGGCCGGAGAGATTGCCGGCGAAGTGATCCCGGATCTTGGCGAAGAGGACCTCCTTCTGGCGCAGGTTGACCGCCTCGACGGCACCCAGGAGTTCGGCCTGGTAGCCAACGGACCGGGCCGTGCGCTCCAGGGCGCGGACATCCTTGGGGAAGCAGGAGCCCCCATAGCCGCAGCCGGGGTAGATGAATTGGTAGCCGATGCGGGGGTCCGAGCCGATGCCCACCCTGACCTGTTCGATGTCGGCACCCACGGCCTCGGCGATGTTGGACAACTCGTTCATGAAGCTGATTTTGGTCGCCAGCAGGGCATTGGCGGCGTACTTGGTCAACTCGGCCGAGCGGACGTCCATGAGCATGACGCGGTTGTGATTGCGATTAAAGGGGGCGTAAAGGGCGCGGAGTAACTCCCCCGTGCGGGGGTTGTCGGTGCCGACCACGATGCGGTCTGGGCGCATGAAATCCTCGATCGCGGCCCCTTCCTTGAGGAACTCCGGGTTGGAGACGACGTCGAATTCGACCTCGGCGCCCCGCGCGGTCAGGGATTCACGTACCTGGGTAGCGACTCTGTCGGCGGTGCCGACGGGAACCGTGGATTTATCGACGATGA
Organism: Chromatiaceae bacterium; assembly: GCA_049290655.1. GTDB lineage: Bacteria > Pseudomonadota > Gammaproteobacteria > Chromatiales > Chromatiaceae > M0108. Next base: position 5,836 of record JBATOB010000383.1, read on the forward strand.
TCCGATAGGCGTCCAGGTGTTCGCCGATGGTCCGGGCGACCGCCAGGACGTGGCTTAGGTCGGCGGAGCCATCCTCGTCGGGTGGGGTGCCAACGGCGATGAATTGGAAGAGGCCGTGGGCAACGCCCTCGGCCGGGTCGGTGGAGAAGGATAGCCGGCCGGAGGCGCGATTACGTTCCACTAGGGCTTCCAGTCCGGGCTCGAAGATGGGGACGCCGCCTCTGTTGAGTAGGTCGATCTTGGCCGGATCGATATCGATACAGAGAACTCGGTTGCCGACCTCCGCCAGACAGGCGCCGGTCACCAGGCCCACATAGCCGCTGCCAAAAATTGTTACGTCCATCCTGCTCTCCCTGGTCGCGCCCGACTGGGCAAAGAATATCTCCGCAACATGTTAAAGGAAACGCCGTCTTGACGGGAGATGTGCGCATGCGGGGCGGCTGATGGCTAGGGATGCGATCCAAAGTGATGTAGTAGGTTAAAATACAGCGGTAACCATCTATAAATACCAGTACCGCCTAAAATACCAGTACCGCCTATGAACACTCCGCTGACGCCCGCAGACGAGCGCCTGTTGGCGCGACGGAACCAGCACCCGCAGTTGCGCGGGCGGGTCGAGCGCCTGGTCGATCTTGTCGAGGACGCGGGGGATGACCTGCGCCACGCCGACGAGGCGGAGCGCCGCGTGATCGAAGAGGTGCGCGGGCTCGGTCGAGAGCTGTTGGGGGACTGGGCGGACGGGCAGGTTGTCAAACGGGCGGATGAGTTGGAGCGGCCGCTGGGAATTTGGCGCGAGGCTAAAAAAAACGCCGCTGGCACCGTACCTTCGGCGACATCGCAGTAGACAAGCCGCAATACCGGGAGGGGACGCGGCGGCGGCCGTTTGCCCAGAGCGCCCAGGTACAGCACCGGGGCTGCGCGTTGCCGTTGCGGCGGGTGGTCACGGACCTGGGGGCGGATCTGCCGTTCGCACAGGCGGCTGGCAAGCGCCAAGAGCATGATGGCGTCGTCCTGTCGCCGCGCACGATCCGTCAAGTAACCGAGGGCCATGCCCGTGCGCTGATCGTGGACAGCGAGGACGAACCGGCGTGGCCGACTCAAGCTGGGGCGGCGACGGTGATCGCCGAAGTCGACGGCGGCATGGTGCCACTGGTGGCGGTCGACCCCGACCGGGCGGACCGTCGGCGCGGCAAGCGGCGGCTGTGGAAGGAGGCGAAGGTGAGTCTGGCGCACGCGCACGGCAGTACCACGCGGGTCTACGACGCCACTCTGGGCGGTGGCGTCGCGGTGGCCGGGCGGCAACTGCTCGGCAGTGCCCTCGGTGACGGGGCGGCGTGGATCGCCGATCAGGTCGCCACGCGCTTCGGCACCCAGGGCCGTGATATGGTGGACTTCTTCCATGTCTGCGATGATCTCGCCGCTGCGGCCAAGGGTTGCCTCCCGACGCCCCCAAGCGCTGGCTTGAGCTTCAGAAAAAGCGCTTGAAAAATCACGACAGCCCCGCGGTCCTGGCCGCATTGAGCGAGGCGCTGGAGCCCGCCGCCGTGCCCGATGCGGACGCCCCGGTGCGGACCTGTCATCGCTAGCTGAGCAACCGGCTCGATCAGCTCGACTACCAAGGCGCCCGCGCGCAGGGGTTGCCCATCGGCGCCGGCGAGAGCGAAAGCGCCCACCGCTATCTCGTCCAACAGCGCCTCAAGCGCCCCGGCGCCTGGTGGGCGCCCGACAACGCCGAGGCCATGCTCGCCTGGCGCGTTGCCCGCGCAAACGGGCACTGGTCGGCGTACTGGCAAGACCTCAAGCAAGCAGCGTGACAGATCCGACGACCACATCAGTTTCGATCGCACC
>JBATOB010000384.1:0-5684 GCA_049290655.1 Chromatiaceae bacterium
GCCCTAGAAGCGGATGTAGTTGGAGGCGTTGAAGCTGGCCCGCGCACCGCGCCAGGTATCGATGTGATACTTGGTGAAGGGCAACTCGACCTCTTCAAAGAAACGCGGCCAGCCGATGCGCTCGATCCATTCGTTGACGCGCTCCCAGTCTTGGGCGCCTTCCTTGTAGGCCTTGAGGATGCGCTTGACGATGGCGGTCGCCTCGGGCCACCGCGGGGGGTTGTTGGGGATACCGGCGGCTACCAGCTTCTGGAAGGTGGGCTTGCCGCGGGCGTTGGAGTGGTTGCCGCCGACCCAGATCGCCAACTTGGAGTGCTCGGCGTCGTTGATCTGCATGGGCGGACAAGGTGGGAAACAGGCGCCGCAGCAGATGCACTTGCGCTCGTCCACTTCCAGGGATGGCTTGCCGTTGACGATGGCCGGGCGAATGGCGGCCACGGGGCAACGGGCCACGACGGAGGGGCGCTCGCAGACATTGGCCACCAAGTCATGGTTGATCTTGTGTGGCTTGGTGTGCTGGATATTGATGGCGATATCGCCCTGCCCACCGCAGTTGATCTGGCAGCAGGAGGTGGTGATATGGACCCGGTTGGGCATATTGGTGTTGCGGAACTCATCGATGAGTTCGTCCATCATGGACTTCACCACGCCAGAGGCGTCGGTGCCAGGGATATCACAATGCAACCAGCCCTGGGTGTGGGAGATCATGGCCACCGAGTTCTGGGTACCACCAACGATAAAGCCCGCCTCCTCGACGGCCTTGATCAGGGGCTCAACCTTGGCGGCATCGGCCACCATGTACTCCAGGTTCGATCGCAAGGTGAAATGGACGAAACCATCACCAAACTGCTCGCCTATATCACATAGCTTGCGCAGGGAGAAAAGGTCGAGGATACGTTGAGTACCCACCTTCACGGTCCAGATCTCGTCCCCGCTGTAGGCCACATGGCGCAGTACGCCGGGACGCGGGTGCTCATGGTACTTCCACATACCAAAGTTCTTGCGCATCACGGGATGCAAGTATTGCCAGGGATCGGGACACCCGGTTTCGATCGGCTCACGCATGTCGGCTGCTGCCATCGCCTTTCCTCCAAGAATGCTGTTAGGTCTTGAAACGGTTCTGGGCGCGTCGACGCCCGGGGGCGCCGACCGCGATTGGGTGTTAGCCGGCCTCGGCCTTGCGCTCGAACCAGGCCTCGGCGGCCTCGTCCCAGCCATCCATGCGGATGTAGGAACTCTGGCGCGGGTGGCTGAGCATGTTGGGATCCGGCTCGACACCGATGCCTTCGAGGAAGTTGGCTAGACCGATGCGCTCGATCATCTCACCGCAGCGCTCGTGCTCCAGACCGTTCTCGGCCCAGAAGTCGATGATGGTGGCGCCCAGTTCGACCATGGATTCCCAGTCTTCCTCGGTCTCCAGCTTCTTGAAGGGCACGAGCACGGTGCCCATGAGATCGCCGATCTTCAGGGTACGCTTGCCGCCGATCAGAATGGTGACACCCTTGTCGTCGCCGGGATGCAGGGCCTTGGGCATGACGTTCAAGCAGTGCATGCAGCGCACACAGTCGCGGTTGTTCACTGCCAGGGTGTCGTCATCGTTGAGGGACAGGGCCTTGGTCGGGCAGCGGGTGATGACATTGTCGATGTAATACTGGCGGCCCTTGCCGGCGACATAGGCCTTGACCTCTGCCTGATCGACCTTCATGTCGTCGCGCCAGGTGCCAATAACGGCGAAATCAGCCCGCTCGATGGCATTCTGGCAATCGTTGCCGCAGCCGGAGACCTTGAACTTGAACTTATAGGGCAGGGCCGGACGGTGAACGTCGTCGACGAAGTTGTTGACCAGCAGGCGGTGAGCCTTGAGCTCGTTGACGCAGGACATCTCGCAGCGGGCCGCGCCCACGCACGACATGGCGGTACGCACGCAGGGGCCGGCGCCGCCCAGATCCCAGCCATACTCGTTGATCTCGTCAAAGAAGTGCTGGGTTTTGGCGGTATCGGTGCCAATGAACATGATGTTGCCGGTCTGACCATGGAAGGTCACCAGGCCCGAGCCGTACTTCTCCCAGCTATCGGCAAGCTGGCGCAACATGGCGGTGGAGTAATGGTTGCCCGCCGGCGGCTGCACACGCAGCGTATGGAATTCCTTGGATTTTGGAAAGGCTTTGCCGACCTCGGAGAAGCGAGGAATGATGCCGCCGCCATAGCCATAGACGGAAACGGTGCCGCCCTTCCAGTAGCCCTTACGGGTCTCATAGGAGTGCTCGAGCTGGCCGAGAAGGTCATTGGTGACCTCATTGATGCGCGATTCCGGATGCTCGTCGCGGAGACGCTTGATGCCGCTGATGAAGCTCGGCCATGGGCCGGTCTCCAACTGGTCGAGCATCGGAGTATTGTGCTTTTCGATAGCCATTGCGCTGTCTCTCCTGTCTTTCTAAAGCGGAAAGGTTGGAAGCCTTTTTGTCACGGTCTCGCGGCTTGATAAGCGCCGCGGGGCCCCATAATTTGAATTACTACCGGCGGGTCAGCCGACGCGCACTGTGGTCCTGTAACCTGCCTTGGGCGGGTACAGCCTTTGTCGCCCGTCAATATACCCTTGGGTCCAAAGCGGAGCTATTCCACTGACGGGGAGATATTCCTGCCAGACTTCTATCTCTTAGGGGATAGTCGGGACCGAAGTTGATCGCCGGCCTACCGAAGCCACCCCACCAAAGTATCCGTGTCCATTTGAACCCTGGCCACCGAACTCGAATTGGTCAGAAATGCTACGGCATTACTAACAGCGGGTCAATGATAGATAATATAACCCTATGCTAATTCATCCAGGCCGCCCTAGCGCCTTGAGGACCCTTCCCGGCCTTCATCAGCCGTCCTTTTCTGACCCCGAACGACGATTTTCATTGCAGGCCGTCCCCGTTGTATTCCTCCGCAGTGGCTGCATATCCGTGCCCAGACTTCAATCCTAGCGGAAATCCAAACGCATGTTGAAACTCAGCGACATTCTGGTGGCGAACAAGGAAATCGAATCCTTTAAAGAACTTGCGCCAATCATTCAGGATATTGCCCGAAGCGGAGAGCGCTTCTTCCAAATTGATCTCAAACCTCCCTACCCGGATACCCCCGAGAACTGGGAGGATTGTCTCGAGGCTGCCTTTAGCGGCCTGATCCGCTAGACCGACACAAGCTACCTGGATAACGCCATGGACCTCAACCCCTTGGAAATCAACAGCCGACGCCTGGCTGACACTGCGGCGGATGCCGTCATGAACAGGGCTGGCGAGCAGGCGGCCCTTGAATCTCATCTGGAGGCCCTGCGCGAGCGAATGGATTACCTCCAACGAACAGGAGCCGCCGCCGCCGAGCTCGCCGATGCCCACCTTCAAATGGCACGCGCCTTGGTTGGCCTGGAGCGCGGCCAAGAGGCATGGTCCTTGGGCCGGGAGGTTCTTGACGTTTTCATCGCCCATGAGGACTTCGAATCCGCCGCCGATGCCTGCGACGTTCTTTTCCAAGCCGATCAACCCCAATCCCTGGCCGCCCTAGGCCAGGGAATCTGGCTGGCTGTCACTTATCCCATGGACCCGGACCTGTCCGTGGAACTTCTGACCCATATCGTCGAGGAGACCCCCGACGACGCCGATGGCGCCGCCGTTGCCGCCACCACCGCCCTCTTCCTCGCCGATATGCGCGCGGAAGGGACTCAGCGGGAAAATCTGATGTTCTTCGCCAGCCAGATCCTCGGCCAGGTAGCACGTCGCCATGGCGGCGTGGATAGCCAGGAGGCCTTTGACTACTGGATGGAAAAGCTGGAACTCAAACAACCCGAGAAGTTCCTGGTTCGACTGCGCAACGTGGTCGATGTCCTGGTTCAGGGTGATTGGTGGTTCGACCGCGAGGCCCTGCACAAGCGGCTGCCTGTAAACTAACTGGAAAACATCATGTTTTGGCAAGAAGATCCCAGCGAACAAGCCTGCGAAGTCACGGAAGACGTCGTGGATATCCTGTTCGCCATCGACTGCAAGCGGTTACCCGTGGATCATGCCCATGCCCTCTCCAACGCCATCATTCAGGCCCTGCCCTGGTTTGGCGACGAGGACGACGCGGGAGTACACAGCATTCATGTCGCTGGCTCCCAGAATGGTTGGGAAAGGCCCGCTCCCGGCGCCGATAGTTATCTTATCGTCTCCCGCCGCACCAAGCTGGCGATCCGCCTGCGCCAGGAAAGACTGGATGACCTGATTCAGGGTCTGCGCGGGCGCACCCTGGACGTGGCCGGTTGCCCTCTGATCATCGGCGAAGCCAAGCTCAGGCCCCTTAGTAAGGAGACGACGCTCTTGGCCCGTTATGTCATCAGCCAGGACGGGGATGACGAAGAGGCCTTTCTGACGCGCATGGCACGGGAACTCCATCATCTAAACATCGGCGTTCGCAAGGCCCTGTGCGGCAAAACCACCACCCTGATCATCCCCGGCGGTGGCTTGCAAACCCGTAGCCTCTTGCTTGCCGATCTCTCCCCCGCGGAATCCATCCGCCTCCAAGTAACCGGATTGGGACCTCACCGCAGTATGGGGTGCGGCCTTTTCATCCCCCACAAAGGGATAGACTCGGTACGCAAATAAGGCGAATCAGCCCTGGTTTCGAGGTACGGAGAGTCGTAGGCTCACTTATTGCCTCGGCAAACCTTTTGTCTTCATGGCCCAGCTTTTTTTAGTCTAGCGGTGAGAAACCCAGAAGGCGCGGCCAATCCCTGGCCCCCTTACCCGTCAAATCAGACACCGAGCAGCAGGCGCGACGGGTCCTCGAGCATATCCTTGATGGTGACCAGGAACTGAACAGCATCGCGGCCGTCGATGATGCGGTGGTCGTAGGAGAGGGCTAGATACATCATAGGCCTGGCCACGATCTGACCCTGCACCACCATGGGGCGCTCCTGAATCTTGTGCATGCCAAGGATGGCGCTCTGCGGCGGATTGAGGATGGGGGTCGATAGCAGGGAGCCAAAGACACCGCCATTAGTGATGGTGAAGGTGCCACCGGTAAGGTCCTCGAAGCTCAGGCTGCCATCCTTGGCCTTGCGACCGAAGTCGGTGATGCCCTGCTCCACGCCGGCCATGGTGAGTTGATCGCAATTGCGCAGAATGGGGACCACCAGGCCGCGTGGGCTGCTGACGGCGATGCCGATGTCATAGTAGCCGTGGTAAATGATGTCGGAGCCATCCACCGAGGCGTTCACGATAGGGAAGCGCCGCAGGGCCTCCACCGTACCCTTGACGAAGAAGGACATGAAGCCCATGCGCACGCCATGGGCCTTCTCGAACTGATCCTTGTACCGGTTACGTAGATCCATGATGGGCTGCATGTCCACCTCGTTGAAGGTGGTCAGGATGGCGGCGGTCTGCTGGGCCTGGACCAGGCGCTCGGCGACGCGAGTACGCAGGCGCGTCATGGGCACGCGCTGCTCGGGACGGCCCGCCTCGCCGCTCAGAGCCGGGGCTTGGGTAACCCGCGGGGACGTATCGGCATCGGCGACGGGGCGGTTGGCCTCGCGCTGGTCAAGATGCGCCACGACATCGCTCTTGTGGATACGCCCATCCTTGCCACTACCAGCGATCTCGGCGGGATTGAGCTCGAGCTCCTTGACCAGGCGGCGGGCGGCGGGCGCCAACACGGCACCAGCTACCGGC
>JBATOB010000385.1:0-6778 GCA_049290655.1 Chromatiaceae bacterium
TGACCGGCCTGCTCCTTAACGTCACCCATGGGCGCGCCGCCCAAGGCCATGGCCAGGTTACGGTTGATGGCATCCACGGAAATACCGCCGCGTACCGCCTTTTCCGTGTCCACGTCAAAGCGCCAATAGTCATAGGGCTCGCGCAAGTAATTGTCCACGTCCACCAGACTTTCCGCCTGATCGAAGACGGCGGTCATGTCGCGGGTGAACTGGCGGCGGACCTCAGCCGATGGGCCATGGATCTCGGCCACCACCGACTGGAGCACCGGAGGGCCGGGTGGCATCTCGACCACCGAGATCTTGGCACCCGTACCCGCCACCAGCGGGAGAAGGACTTCACGGGCCTCGATGGCCAGTTGATGACTGGAACGTTTACGCGCCTTCTTGTGGAGGAGTTGCACCTGCAACTCGGCCTGCCAGGGGTCCGAGCGCAAATAGTAGTGGCGCACCATGCCATTAAAATCGTAAGGCCGCGCCGTACCGGCATAAAGCTGGACAGCCATAATCTCCGGCTGGCTGGAGCGGAGCTTCTCCACCAGGTGATGAGCGAGGTTGGCCGTCACCGGCAGGGCCGTGCCCTCCGGCATATCAATCACCACCGTGTACTCGGGCTTATTGTCCAAGGGCATCATCTTGACCGCGACCCACTTGAAGTAGAAGAAGGTCAGGGTGAAGGCGAAGGTGCCCCAAAGCACCAACCGGAAAATTTTCCGCTTGCGCTTGCTCTCGATGAGTGGGACCAGAATGCGGCGGAAGAGCTTTTCGATCTTCTCCGCCTCCTTGTGCTCGCGCTTCTCGGCCTTCTCCAGATAAGCCATGGAAGGCCTCAACCACTTGGAGATGGCCAGGTAGGGCGTGAAGACGAAGGCCGCAAAGAGGGAGATAAACATGGCCGCCGAGCCCAGGGCGGGGATCGGCTCCATGTAGGGGCCCATCATGCCGGAGACGAAGCCCATGGGCAGCAAGGCGGCGATAACGGTGAAGGTAGCGAGGATGGTGGGGTTACCCACCTCCGCCACGGCCTCGACGGCGATGTCGTCGCCAGTGTGGCCCTCCTCCAGCCAGCGGCGATAAATATTTTCTATCACCACGATGGCATCATCCACCAGGATACCAATGGAGAAGATCAGGGCGAAAAGGCTCACCCGGTCGATGGTGTAATTCCAGATCCAGGCCACGAAGATGGTCATGAGCAAGACGACGGGGATCACCAGCATGACCACGATGGCCGGGCGCAGGGCACGGAAGGCCCCCCAAACCAATAGGAAGACCCAGCCGGTGGCGATGAACAGCTTGAAGATGAGTTCGCTGACCTTGTCGTCCGCCGATGCACCGTAATTGCGGGTGACGCTGACTTCGACGTTATAGGGGATACGCTCGCCCTTGAGTTCCTCCACCTTGGCGAGGATGGCATTGGCTACGCTAACGCCGTTGGTCAGTTCCTTCTTGGCCACGGCGATGGTCACCGCTGGCACGCCATCGGCCTTGGCGCCCTCGGGGGCGGCTGGTCCCGTGTAGTAGGCGACCAGGTGCCTGGCGTCCTCCGGACCCTGGGAGACGCTCGCCACGTCACGGACGTAAACGGGCTGACCCTGATGGGTGCCAACCACCAGGCGATTGATATCGTCCATGCCCTTCAGAAAGGCACCGGTGGAGACGGAGAAATGGGCGCCACTAGTCTCGAGCCCCCCGGCGAAGGTTTCTGCATTGGCGGTTTGGATGGTCTGAGCCACCTGATCCAGGCTGATCCCATAGCCAGCCAGGCGCTCGGGTTGGACATCCACCGTGACCTGCTCGCGGCGACCGCCGACGACGAAGGCGTTGGCCGTATCCTGGACCTCCTTGATGGCCTGGAGCACATCCTGGGCCAGCAGCCGCAACTGGCCGTCGTCAACGTCTGGCCGGCCGTCACGGTCCGAGTCCATCGACCAGAGGGTGAGGGTCACGATGGGGACATCATCAATGCCTTTGCTCTTGACCAGAGGCTGCATAACCCCAGGCGGGATCTTGTCCTGATTGGAGGCGAGCTTGTCGTTGACCTTGACCAGGGAAGGGCCCATCGCCTCGCCAACATCGAATTGAACGGTGACCATGCCGCCGTTGCGTTGGGCCGCGGAGTAAACGTGTTTGACGCCAGGTATCTCGCTCATGATCCGCTCCAGCGGCTGCATGGCGAGGTTACTGACCTGCTGGGCCGAGGCACCGGGGTACTGCACCATGATGTCAATCATGGGCACCGAGATCTGAGGGTCTTCCTGCCGCGGCGTCATGACCAGACCGAGCAGGCCCATCATGAGCATGGCGACATAGAAAAGCGGTGACAGGGGGGAGCGGAGGAAGAACCGCGCCGTGCGCCCGGCAATGCCGAGACTCTCGTCCGTAAACCTGGGAGTTCCCTCGGATTGACTCAGGGTCTCGTCGTGATTCATGGCCTTGCACACCATTGAGGGCTAGCCGAGAGGCGCCCAAGGAAGGATGGGCGGGATGCCCCCCGGAGGAAAGGCAAGCGCCGGATTGAAACCGGCGCGTCTTTGTATCTTGTAGGGTATTCGGCTAGGGCGTCAACGGGGCGGGGCCGAAGTCCCCCCCGACCAGCCGGCGGCCACACCCGGAGGGGGATCACCAAGAATGCGCTCGCCGGGACGCAGGCCACTGAGAACGTTCACCATGCCATCGGGTTGCCGCTCGCCCAGACGGACCAGACGCAGATTGGGGCGCCCCTGTTCATCCAGGACATAGACCCCAGGCAGGCTGCCGTTGTAGCGGATGGCCGTGGCCGGTACCAAGGGATTGCCTCGCTCGGGGGCGCCGAAGTCCGGAACCAGTGCCCGGACATACAAACCCGGCTCGGCCACCCCTTGAGGCAGGTCCAACTTGACCTTGACCGTGTGCCGTTGGGCGTCCGCCATGGGGAAGATCTGGGCCACGCGCACCGGCACCTGCTGATGATTCACGTCGAGTTCGGCCGTGATCATCATGCCCTCCTTCAGACCGGCGCGCAGGCGGGAGGGGACATCGATATCGACCTGAAGGTATTCCACATCCGCGAATGTCAGGAGGGGCTGGCCCGGCTGGGTGGTATCGCCGACCTCGATGGATTTCTTGACGATGACGCCATCAAAGGGCGCAATGCTCCGGGCGTCGCGCAGCTTGGAGTCCAAGGCCTGCAAATCGGCCTGCAAGGACATGAGGGCGCTGCGCGCTTGCTCGACCTGGGTCCCGGAGGCATGAAGATCCGCCGAGATTTCGGCCCCCTCGGAGCGTTCGCCCATGATACCCTCCATGGGGCGGGTAAACATCTGGTCGAAGAGGTTCGGGACCGCCATGCCACCGGGCGGGGTCTTGGAGCGTGGGGAATAAATCTCGCGGTTAAACTGGATGCCCGCATTACGCCACTGAGCATCGGCGGAGGCCATCTGCGCCAGGATGGCACGGCGCTTGGCCAGGAGCTCCTGGTCATCAATGGCGACCAGAAGATCGCCCTTTTTGAACTTATCGCCTTCGATACCGGCCAGGTAGCTGACCCGACCCGGCATCTGGGCGGCGAGGGTGACCTCCTTGTAGGGCACCACGCTGCCACCAATCGACAGGGTAGGCGCACCCTCCGATTGGCGTACCACGAACTCCCCGGACCCCTGCCGTGGAGGGTTAGCCAGGGGCGGAGAGGCCGCCGCCAGGGATGCCGTCGCCATCCAGGTCGCCACGAAGAGTCCCCGCATCATTGGATTAACCATAAGCTTAGCCATGCTATATTTAACCTTACCCGCTGGTCCAGCGAGCGATGGTTCGCCGCCGTGGCGAACGCCGTAAACCGTATCGAGCGGACTTATCCGTCACCCTGCCACCTGAGACTTGCCGCGCGCCCATGGATGGAAACTACTTTATTCTTATGAGTAGAGAGCGCCAAGGACTATTATGCCGGAAACTTTGGTCGGCTTCAATACCCTGAAATCATTATTACTGTTAAATCAGATGCCTAAACAAGGAGGCATAAAGCCCGAAGCCCTTGACCGCTTGTCGATTGGCCTCCCAAGCCCCGTTGGGTTTAACATCCTTAACATTTTCCACCCAAGAGGAAATCACCCCATGCCTCCCGCCACGGATGCCGTAGAGCAGCAACTCAAAAACCTCGAATCCCATCTCGCCCAGGAGAACCCCGTCCTCCTGAGTACGGTCCAGAGTTTCCGTGCCCTGGACAAGGTGGCTCAGGCCATGGGGCTGCTGGCCCCCGACCAGTCCTACGCTACCCAGATTCCCTGGTGGCCCCTCATCTCGGTGCTAGGCACTTTCTCGGCCGGCAAGTCAACCTTCATCAACCACTTTCTCGGCTATAAGGTCCAGCGCAGCGGTAACCAGGCCGTCGATGACCGCTTCACCGTCATCTGCTATAGTCGGGAGGCCACGGCCCACGCCCTACCGGGCATAGCCCTGGATTCGGACCCCCGCTTCCCGCTCTATCAGATCTCCAAGGACATTGATGTGGCGGCGGCCGGCGAGGGTAAGCGCATCGACACCTACCTCCAACTCAAGACCTGCCCGAGCGAGGCCCTGCGCGGCAAGATCCTCATCGACTCCCCTGGCTTTGACGCCGATGCCCAGCGCACCGCGACCCTGCGGATCACCGATCACATCATCGACCTTTCCGACCTGGTACTGGTGTTCTTCGACGCCCGCCACCCGGAACCGGGGGCCATGCGCGACACCCTGAAGCACCTGGTCGCCGACACCATTGGCCGGTCGGACTCGAGCAAGTTCCTTTACATCCTTAATCAAATAGACACCGCGGCGCGGGAGGACAACCCAGAGGATGTCATAGCCGCCTGGCAGCGCGCCCTCGGCGAGGAGGGCCTGACCGCCGGTCGGTTTTACACCATATATAACCCCGAGGCCGCGACGCCCATCGAGGACGAGGCTAAACGCAAGCGCTTCGAGGCCAAGCGCGACCTGGACTTGGGCGAGGTCCACGGACGCATGCAAGAAGTCGAGATCGAGCGTGCCTACCGCATCGTCGGTGCCCTCGACAAGACCGCTAAAGACATTAGTGATAAGGCCGCGCCCTTCCTCACCCGCGCCCTGCGCCGCTGGCGCCTGCGCACCCTCTGGGGCGACGGCATCGCCCTCGGCGCCCTGGCCGTCCTCTCCTTGGCCGGCACCCTGCAAATCGGGTACTGGAGCGAGCCCTCCGCCCAGCCGGGCTGGGTTTCGACCCTCGTCAATCTTTCCCTGGACCTGGTATTCCTGGCCGTGTTGCTAGCCATCGCCACGCTCATCCACTTTGGCATCCGTAACCTGGCCGCCCTTAGCCTGATGGGCTCCCTGCGCAAGGAGGCCGCGACCCTGGGGATACGCGGCGACCTCATGGCCGCCTTCCAGCGCAACACCAAAGCCTGGCGCACCATTCTCGCCCCCAACCCGGCCGGGTGGACCGGCTCGGCCCGGCGGCGTCTGACCAAGATTCGCGAGGACGCCAACTCCTATGTCCAGACCTTGAACGACCGTTTCACCAACCCCTCGGGCGAGGGCCTGACACCGGACGCCCGGACCGTCCCGCTCGGGAAAGGGGACTGACAAACCGCGTCCTCGGCACGGAGACCCGCGTATGTCGTACCCACAAGCCATCACCATCCCGGCCGTCCAGGTGCCCCCCCACCCGGTCTGGCCGGCCCTGCCCCCGGAGGAGAAGGCGGACCTCAAGGCGCGCATCAAGGCCCTCCTGGCGGAGCTTAATGCCGTCCTGGTCGCCCACTACTACACGGATGGAGACCTGCAGGAACTGGCGGAGGAGACGGGTGGCTACGTCGCCGATTCCCTGGAGATGGCACGCTTCGGCAGCGAGAGCCAAGCCAGCACCCTGGTGGTATGCGGCGTACGCTTCATGGGCGAGACCGCCAAGATTCTCAATCCCGAAAAACGCATCCTCATGCCCAGCCTGGCGGCCACCTGCTCCCTGGACGAGGGCTGTCCAGCGGACCTTTTCGCGTCCTTTTGCGACCAGCACCCGGATCACGCCGTGGTGGTCTACGCCAACACCTCGGCGGCGGTCAAGGCCAGATCGGACTGGGTAGTGACCTCAAGCATCGCCCTGCCGGTGGTCGAGCACCTCCAGGCCCAAGGCCAAAAGGTCCTCTGGGCCCCGGACAAGCACCTTGGGCATTACATCGAACGGGTCACGGGCGCCGACATGCTGCTGTGGCCCGGGGCCTGCGTGGTCCACGAGGAGTTCAAGGGCTTCGCCCTCGACCGGGTGCGACGCCTGCACCCCGAAGCCGCCGTTCTCGTCCACCCCGAGGCACCGGACGAGGTCGTGGATCAAGCGGACGTCGTGGGCTCCACCAGCCAGTTGATCAAGGCGGTGCTGGAGATGCCCAACCGGGAGTTTATCGTTGCCACGGATGAGGGCATCTTCTGGAAGATGCACCAGCTCGCCCCGGACAAGAAGCTCATCGCCGCTCCCACGGCGGGCGTGGGCGCCACCTGCGAGAGTTGCGCCCACTGTCCCTGGATGGCCATGAATGCCTTACAAAACCTTGAACAGGTCCTGATGACCGGCGACCAGGAGATCGAGATCGCCCCGGACATCCGTGCCCAGGCTCGACTGCCAATCCAGCGGATGCTGGATTTCGCACGTGAACGGGGCCTCGGGGGACGGACAACCGGGGCGCCAGGGCGTTAAGGACATATGGCCACCGCGGTTTTTTTCAGGGTTGCCATCCCGAATTCTTGGCAAAGCCCCCGCCATGCCTTAACATCGAAAAAGATAATAAGAAAGCAGCCTGGC
>JBATOB010000386.1:0-4125 GCA_049290655.1 Chromatiaceae bacterium
GTCTACAACCAGCATATCCCACAACGCGCACTCAACCACTCAGCCCCCATCGATGCCCTCAACGACTGGTACCGACAGCGCCCCGAATTGTTCCAAAAACGGCTTTATAATCTCACGGGACTTGACACTATGGTACTTGTGTCCCGATGTCCCTCCCCGAGGTCCCCGCTACTTGTAGTGCCGCCTCCTGATACTTGTAGCATAGACCCTTATAGCCTATTGAATCTTAATAGGAATCCCTAAGCCCATCTGCTACTTGTAGCGTCCCTCCAAGCACCCCAGTGATCGCGGCTCTCGCAAAGGCCGAGCATCCGTAACTCACGGCGTACCCAGCCGCCAGATCCTCATTGGCGGGGTCTGGTGCTTCTGTCCGGGGGCGTGCATGGCAGGGATGCCATGCCCGAGCCTCCAGGGATGGATTTACGGCGTCCCCCGGACAGGAGCACCAGAACCCGCCCGCGCCAGCCTATCCAGCTCCCGCAAGTGAACCAGCTTCTCCCGGATGCGAATCTCCAACCCACGATCCACCGGGGCGTAATAGCGTCGTGGCCGCAGGCCATCGGGGAGATAGACCTCGCCGGCGGCATAGCCCTCCGGCTCATCATGGGCATAGCGATAGTCATGACCATACCCCAGCTCCTTCATAAGCCGGGTCGGGGCATTGCGCAGATGGACGGGGACCTCCAGGGAGCCGGACTGGTGGGCATCCTCCTGGGCGGCCTTCCAGGCCAGATAGACGGCATTGCTCTTAGCCGCGCAGGCCATGTAAACCACCGCCTGGGCGATGGCCAGCTCCCCCTCGGGACTGCCCAGACGCTCCTGCACATCCCAGGCGTTCAGAGCCAATTCCAGGGCCCGCGGGTCGGCATTGCCAATGTCCTCGCTGGCCATGCGCGCTACCCGCCGGGCGATATAGAGGGGATCGCAACCGCCGTCGATCATGCGCGCCAGCCAATAGAGGGCGGCGTCCGGGGCCGAGCCGCGCACCGACTTGTGCAGGGCGGAGATCTGGTCATAGAAGATATCGCCGCCCTTATCAAAACGGCGCGCATGACCGGCGATGACCTCCGTCACCACCCCTTCGCCAATCTCCCCGCCCTCGCTCAGGTCCGCCGCCAGCTCCAGCAGATTCAGGGCACGGCGGGCATCGCCATCCGCCGCCATCGCCAGCACCCGTCGCTGCTCGGGGGCCAGCGTCAAACCTAATTGCCCCAGGCCCCGCTCCCGATCCGCCAGGGCCTGGTCGATGACCCCTTCCAGGTCCTCGAGCTCCAGGGCCTTGAGGACATAGACCCGGGCGCGGGACAGGAGGGCATTGTTGAGTTCGAAGGAGGGATTCTCCGTGGTGGCGCCGATGAAGACCAGGGTCCCCTCCTCCACATGGGGCAGGAAGGCATCCTGTTGGGCCTTGTTGAAGCGATGGACCTCATCGATGAAGAGGATGCTGCCTCGCCCGTCCGCGGCCCGCACCCGCCGGGCCTCCGCCACCGCCTCGCGAATGTCCTTAACCCCGGAGAGTACCGCCGAGAGGCGCATGAAGTGGCAACCGGAAGAGCCCGCCAGCAGCCGCGCCAGGGTCGTCTTACCGGTACCCGGCGGCCCCCAGAAGATCATGGAGTGGGGCCGATCCATCTCGATCGCCCGGCGCAGGGGCTTGCCGAGGGCGAGGAGATGGGCCTGGCCACGGAATTCCGCCAGCGCGCGGGGCCGCATGCGCTCCGCCAGGGGCGCCATGGCGTGGGTGGCCGGACTTGCCGAGGAAGGGGCCGCCATCTACTGGATCTCGAGAAAGTCCCCGCCAATGGGCCGGTCCAACTTGAAGAGCTTGGAATCCAGCTTGGGATTGCGCTTGGTGTCCAGGAAGCTGAAGCGGGTGATCTGGCCGAAGCTATCCTCCATCAGCAAGGTATCCAGGGCCTCGCCAATGAAGCCGATACGGATGCGCGTGACCTGCCTATCCGCCTTCTTGGGTTGCAGCTCCACCCAGTCACGCCCATCGCCGGGGTCCCAGGTGAAAATTTCGAAATGGCGATCGATGGGTTCGTTGGATGCCAGCAACTGCGCCGGGGTGCCGTCCAGGGCGCTGGATTGACTCTGGTGGGAGATCTGATCCAGCTCGATATCATGGAGCCAGACCCGATCGCCATCGGCCACGATGACCTGTTCCATGGGCGCCCGGTACTCCCAGCGAAAGCGGCCGGGCCGCTGGAGGTAGAGGGTGCCCTCGGACTCGATCATGCGCCCGCCATCGGCGCTCAGGGTGTATTGGCGAAATTCGGAGGAGAGGGTGTTCAACCCCTTGAGATAGTCCTTCAACCGCGCCTCGCCACTGGGTGCGGCCAGGGCAATCGTGGTCAGGGCCAGGAGGCTGGCGGTCAGGACTGCTTTCAGCAGCCGGCCCAGGTGACGTGGGGGGCGCTCCGGGTAACAGCGAGAAGGTGTCCGTGGCATGGGTATGGTTCTTTCGTTCATGGGGTCCGGTAGAGCGGGAATGGCCTGGCGATGACCGCCAAGGACAAGTCGGTGGGGTAAAGGTGGTGCCGATGGGGTCCTTATTGTAGCCCCGCCGGGCCAAAATCGAGCGCTTTACCCCTGATCGGTATAGAGTGACGGCCTCTTGCGGGTTAGCCTTGTGGAGCAGCCTCTATGACCCAGCCTCTTGGCCTCGCCAGCCCTGACTTGGAGACCCTAGGGAATCGACCGCCAGACCAGGATCTGGTCGCGCGGCTGGCCTTGCGACTCCCGCCCCTCCCCAGGGCCCTGGTGCGCGACTTCACCCAGGGTCAGCTCAGTCTGCGGGCCATGGGCCTGGTCTATACCACCCTGCTCTCCCTGGTGCCCCTGTTGGCGGTGAGCTTCTCGGTCCTCAAGGGCTTCGGCGTCCACAACCGCGTGGAGCCCCTACTCCTGGATGCCCTGGTACCGCTGGGAGAGACGGGCGAGATCATCGGCGCCCAGCTCATCCAATTCGTTGAAAACGCCCAGGTCACCGTGCTGGGCACCCTGGGACTGGTGCTCCTGATGTACACCTCGATCACCCTGATCCAGAAGATCGAGGAGGCCTTCAACTATATTTGGCATGTCGCCCAACCGCGTTCCCTGGCCAATCGCTTCAGCCATTATCTGACCGTCATCCTGATCGCCCCGGTGCTGTTTCTCTCGGCCTCGGGTTTCGCCGGCTCCATCCAGACCAGCGCCCCCTTCACCAGCCTGCTGGCCAGCGCCCCTCTCTCCGGGCTACTGGCCCTCGTCGGCTGGCTGCTCCCCTACCTGATACTCGCCGCCGCCTTTACCTTCATCTATGTCTCCCTACCCCACACCCGCGTCCAGTTCCGCCCCGCCCTGGCCGGGGCCCTAGCGGCGACGGCCTTGTGGCGGATCACGGGCTGGGGCTTCACCTTCTTCATGGCGAGTTCCACCCATCTCACCGCTATTTATTCCGGCTTCGCCATCCCCATTCTCTTCATGATGTGGGTCCATGTTGCCTGGCTCATCCTCCTGGCCGGCGCCACCCTCGCCTTTTATCTCCAGCACCCCGAATACCTGGCGATACCCGACCGGGACGCGCGACCCAGTTGCCAGCTCCAGGAGCGCTGGACCCTGGCGGTGGCGGGGCAGGTGGCGCATTGCCATTACAGCAGCGGGACACCCTGGGACAGCGATAGCCTGGCCCACGCCCTGGCCCTGCCCAGCAACGTCGTCAGAAATAGGCTCAACATGCTGGAGGCCGGCGGCTACCTGGTGCGCATCGCCGGGGAACCCAGCCGCTATATCCCCGCCCGTGCTCCCGAGACCATTGCCCTCAAAACCCTGCTGGACTTCGCGCGGGCCTACCCGGAGACCTTGGGCGCCGCCCCGCCCGCGCCCGCCTACCCCGCTGCGACCGCCATCGAGATCCGCCTCGATGAGGCCCGCTACCAGGCCCTGTCCGGCTTGACCCTCAAGGACCTCGCCGATCAGATTGGCACGCCCGGGCCCTTGCGGTCCACGACAGCCTAAGAGACTGCCTTGAAACTCACCCTTTTAAAACAGTTGGTTACAGGATGGCGCACTGCAAGTTACTGGTACTCGATGCAGCTAAAAAATATATAATCGATATTTTTCGATAACTTAAGTATTTAGACA
>JBATOB010000387.1:0-17176 GCA_049290655.1 Chromatiaceae bacterium
CCCAAAGTGCCGTGGCGCCCGCCACGGCACTGGGCATGGCAATGAAATTGACCAGGGGAATCATGGTCAGCACGACGGTTGCCGCGCCAAATCCCAGGCTCAGAACCGGGCGCCCCCGGAGCCGTCGCCGAATCTCCCGAGCGCCGAGGCCCTGGTTACCCATGGGGTAATCGAGATATTCCAGCGCCAGTATCCAGGCGGAAAAGAGAAACCAGAGGAGGGGGCCGATCAGGGGTAGGACCAGGGAAAGGACAAAAAAGGGGATGGCCCACAGGAGGGCATACAGCAGTTTCCTGACTTCGTCGAGCAGGGCGGGTATCAGTGTGGTCAGGACCTGGCCCATGCCCGCCGCGCTGTCGGGAGACCCGCCTTGGAGGTGATTCGCGATCTTTTCCGCCAGCAGTCCATTGAAGGGGGCCGCGATGAGATTGGCAATCAGGGTAAAGCCCTGAAAGACCAGAACGACCGCCAGCAATACGAATAAGGGCCAGAGAATCCAATCCAGACCCCGTTCCAGCCAGGCCAGCCAGTCGGGCAGGGTTGGCAGCAGGGAGTGGAGCCAGGCGATCAGCCCCTCGAAGCGGCTGATGCCCCAGTAGAGGGCGGCGGCAAAAACCAGGATATTAATGGCCAGGGGAATGGCCACGAAGCGGCGGAGTCCGGGGCGGGCGATGAGGCGCATGCCTTCGAGCAGGTAGGCGGGACCAGAGACGGGATTGACAACCATGGATCGGACGGAACGGCTGGGTTTGGAAGGGATGCGCCAGTATAGCCCGCCAGCCCGGACCGGCGTAGGTTGATAGCCCCCGGGCCGGGGGTCTATGCTTGACGGCACGCCGCCGCCAGGAGATTTCCGCCCATGCTGCCCTTCAGCTTTTTTATCGGCATCCTGATCTATTTTGTCCTCCGGGTCCTCATTCGTGGTTTCTACACCGTCAAGCCGGACGAGCGGGCGGTGATGACCAGCTTCGGCCGCGCCCAGCGGATCGGCAACGCCCCGGTGACCGACCCCTCCCTGGACGAGGAGGACCAGAGCCGTTACCAGTTCCCCGTGGTACGGGTCATTCGGCCTGGCGGTCCTTACTTCAAGTGGCCCTGGCAGGAGGTGCATAAGGTCAGCGTCGCCACCCGCTCCCTGCCGCTGACCTGGGACCCCACCAAGAACCAATCCACGGTGGAGGCGGTGACCAAGGACAATCTGACCACGGGGGTGGACGGCCAGATCCGCTTCCGGGTCGCCGAGCGCAACCTTTACGCCTATCTCTTCGGGGTTGCCCAGCCCATGGAGCATGTCATGGGCTACTTCATCTCGGTGCTGCGGGAGCGGGTTGCCAATTTCGTCGATCCCCGGGGCGCCTCTTTGCTGGCGAACCCGGAACTGCCGGAGGACTCGCCGGAGTATCTGGCCGCCGTGGCCTCCGATCTGTCCGAGGGGGTCTCCATCAACGACCTGCGCAAAAACCTGCCTCTGCTCAATGACTACATGGAGCAGCAGTGCCGCTCCACCGGGGCGCGCTACGGGATCGAGTTGGACGCGGCCCTCATTACCCAGATCGACCCACCCCCCGAGGTGGACCGGGCCCTGTCGGCGATCAATAGCACCCGCAACCATGTGGCCGCCGATATCAGCACGGCCCGGGCCGATGCCGAGCAGCAGATCACCATGAGCAAGCGGGCGGTGGATATCGCCATGAACAACGCCCAGGCGGAGGTGGCACCCCTCCAGGAGTTGGCCGCGACCCTGGCCGCCATCAAGGCCGAGGGCGGCGCCGCGGTCCTGCGCGCCTATCTGCGCAACATGCGGCTGCCCCTGCTGGGCAGGGCGCGACGCATTGTCCGCGCCATGGGCGTTCAGGCCTGAAACGCAAAGGGCAGGGGAAAATAACATGACCGGCGACTACAACATCGACAACCTCCTGGCCCTCATTCTGGGGATCGCCTTTTTACCGCTGGTGCTAGGGCTGGCCCGCCGCCTCGGCCTCTATGCCATCGTCGCGGAACGCGAGGCCCAGGTCTTCACCCTCTTCGGCAAGGTCCTGGGCACCCTGGACGAGCCGGGCATCCGCTTCCCCATCGGCCACTTTGGTCTCAAGGCCTTGCTGGTGCCATTTTTCGGCGAGCTGCATCGGGTCGATACCCGGTTGCGCCAGAATTACCTGCGGGATCAGATGGTGAACTCGGGGGAGGGGACCCCCATGGGGGTGGGCATCTGGTACGAGATGCAGGTCAACGACACCGTCGCCTACCTTTTCGCCAATGCCAACCCGGAGGGCTCCCTGGAGGCCAATGTCTCCAGTGCCGCCATCTCAACCCTGAGCAATCTGGAGATGGACAAGATGCTGGAGGATCGCCATCAGCTCAGCCAACAGGTGCGCCAGACCGTTTCGCCCCTATCGGAAAAGTGGGGCTACCGGCTGGGCTCCGTCTATATCCGCAAGGTCGCCTTCACGGACCGCCAGATGGTGGATAACATCACCGATAAGGTGGTCAAGCGCCTGGTCCAGGTCACCAGCGCCATGAAGCAGGACGGCGAGAATCGCGTCGGCCTCATTAAAAGCCAGACCGCCTACAAGGTCTCCCAAAAGATGGCCGAGGCCTCCGCCGCCCGTCCCGCCGTGGTGGGCGACGCCCTCAACGCCATTGCCAAGCAGGACCCGGAGGTTCTGGAGGCGGTACTAGAGGTGCTCGAAACCCAGAAGCTCATCGAATCCGGCGCCCCGGTGGATCTGGTGCCCACCGAGGCGAGGGTCCTGGTGTCGCTGGGCGCGGCGGGAAGCGATCAGGCGGGAGCTTGATGCCCCTTTCATTCCGGGGCGCCCTCATCCCCCAGGACGCAGGACTCCCCCGAGCCCAGCCAGAATTCGAGGCTCTTGTGCAGGAAATCGTCCCAGGGCATGTAATGGGAGCCGTCGCAGGAGAAGTTGAGGCCCACGATGCCATTGAAGATGTTGAGGGACCCCGAGCGCAGATAGATATTCTCGTCCATGAAGCGCAGGGCCTTGAAGGTGGCGATGACCTCGCCGACCCGGTTTTGGGGAATGGCGGCATCCTCGGGATAGGGTCGGGGTGGGTAGGCAAGACAGATGCCCGGATCGGCGAGATCTTCGTAGTCCAGAATCCGGTAGCGGAAGGGATCGTCCATCAGCCAGAGGTTTGCCCGGGAACTGGAGAAATGCAGTTTGCCGTGAAAGACGCCATGGGCGGTGATGAGTTCGACGAAGAGGGCCAGAATCTCGTCGATGTGTCGATCCAACAGGCTCTCCACCCGCTCTTGCTCAAAGAGGCCCGCGCGGATCGCGGGATCGCCCTTGAGCTGTAGCCATTGCTCTGGCTGCTCGTAGAGTTTGCGTGTCAGCGGTAGATCCCGCAGATCGAAATCAGCGCCGAGAAAGCCCATTAGATTGCCGGACTCATCCTCGATCCGCCGAATGGCGGTGAGGGAGGGACGACGGGCATTGCGGCTGATATAGATGGGTGACAGGGAGAAGCGCTCCCCGGCAAGCGCATCGGCCAGGTAAGGACGCTGGCCGCGGTCGCGACCATAATGCTCGGGCAGCAGACCCTGGGGCGAGACATTGGCCGTCAATTGCCGGGCATGCGCGTCCAGGATGTAAATATATTTGCAGGAGGCGAGCCCGGGTAGCGCAAGGAGCAGGATGCTCTCCAACGCCGCCCGATCTGGCCACGCGGTGCGACAGGGCGACACGAGTCGATCGAGGGCGGTGGCCAGGCGCCCCTGCAACAGCATGCGTTGGCGGGCGATGATCGTCTTGAGCGCATGGCTCATTGCGTGTTTCTCCGGATGCGGGATGAGGATCGAGCCAATATTTTATCCCGAATATTTCAGAAAGAGCCGCAACTTGTGTGATTTTCTTGTCCCCTCCGAGCGGACCATCAGCTCACGAACGCTAAGGACAGGGCTGGCCAATAGGTGATGACCAGAACGGCGCCAAGCAGCAGGATGAACCAGGGTAGGGTGGCGCGGTAGAGGCGCAGGATGGGTTGGTCGAAGCGATAGCTGGCGATGAAGAGGTTCAGGCCGACCGGGGGGGTGAAGTAGCCGATCTGCATATTGGCCAGAAAGATGATGCCGAAGTGTACCGGGTGGATGTCGTAACCCAAGGCGATGGGCAGGAGCAGGGGCACCATGAGCACCAGGGCGGAGAAGATGTCGAGCAGGGTGCCCAGAATCAGCAAAAACACATTCAGCAGCAACAGAAAGCCCAGCCGACTATCGACCCAGGCGCGGATGGTCTCGAACAGGCGAGCCGGCACCTCGGCGTCGATCAGGTAATTGGTCGAGGCCAGGGAGACTCCGAGAATCAGCAGGATACCACCCACCATCTGCATGGATTCGCGCATCACGCGGGCCAGTTCCCGCCAGGGCACCTCGCGGCGGATCAGAACCACTACCAGCAGGACATAGGAGGCGGTGGCCGCCGCCGCCTCGGATACCGCCAGCCAGCCCCCATAGATGCCCCCCAACACCACCAGTGGCAGGGGCAGTTCCCAGGCCGCCTCGCGCAGGGCCTGGCCGGCCTCGCGACCCTCGAAAGGGACCAGCGGCAGTCCCCGCGCCGACCAGATGCTGAAGGCCGCCAGGGGCATCAGCATCAGCAGGCCCGGCAGCACCCCGGCCAGGAACATGTTCTCCACCGTGGCCGAGTCGGCGATGCCCAGTTGCTGGGCGATGACGGCGTAGAGGATCAGGGGCAGGGCGGGGGCAAACAGGAGGCCCAGGCTACCGGAGGTGGTCACCAGGCCCAGGCTGAAGTTTTCCCCGTAGCCGGCCTGACGCAGAGCCGGCAGCAGCAGGGCGCCGATGGCGACAATGGTGACCCCGGAGGCCCCGGTGAAGGCGGTGAAAAAGGCGCAGGCCGCCAGCGACACCAGCGCCAGGCCCCCGGGTAGCCAGCCGAGCAGGGCCCGGGTCAGGCGCACCAGGCGGCGCGGCGCCTGGCTCTCGCTGAGGAGATAGCCGGCGAAGGTGAAGAGGGGGATCGCCAGCAAGACCGGCGTCTCCGCCAAGCGAAAGAATTCGATGGCAACCACCGAAAGGTCCACTCCGGACTGGTGGAATCCGAGCAGGGCAACCGCGGCGATGATGGCAAAGAGCGGGGCGCCGAGCAGCGCTAACCCCAGTAGCGCCAGGGTGGCTAGCATCAGGAGGGCAACTCCCCGGTGGCGGGGGGCCGGGGCGCGGCGGGTTTCAGGGCCAGCAAGGCGAAGCGCAAGGCCATGAGTCCGAAACCGAGAGGGATGACGATCTGGGCTACCCAGGCCGGGATGCCAGCACCGACCGTGGTGCTGTCCTGATACTCGAACCACACCAGGCGCCCGCCATGCCAGGCGAGCAGGGCGCAGATGCAGGCGGTGAAAACCGACGCCAGCCGATCGGCGGCCCGGTTCATGGCGCCGCTCAGGAAGCGGGACAGGAGGTCGATACGAATGTGCCGGTCCTCCCGCGTCGCGGCCAAGGCGCCGGCCAGGGCCAGCCAGAGCACCATCAAGCGCAACAGGGGGTCGGCCCAGGGCAGCCCCGTTTCGAAGAGGTTGCGCAGCAGGATCTGGGCGGCGGAGAGCCCGATCATGGCCGTGAGCAGCAACGCCAAGAGGGTGTCTTCAGCCAGGCGCAGGGCACGGATAGTCACTTGCAGAGGGTGTGTGGGCAAGACAGGAGTCTTCTAGTTCAACTTTAAGTTAGATTGGGGTAGACTATAGCTTATTGATTTATAATGATTAATACTGATTGGCCTAGAACATCCTCCCGGTAGATGTATCCGAATCGTGTTCCCGGAAAACCTAGACGGCACTATAACCAAACCCCTCAAAGGCAGACCAGTTTAGATCACAACTAAATCAGGGTGTTAAAGTTAACAAAGTAGAAATAACAACGCAGGAGGGCCCGCTGCAAGGGCCCGGCGCGAGTTGGCAGGGGATGGGTTCAAGTCATGGATCGGCGGATCACAGGGTGACCCGTACCACCACCTCGCCCAGCAAGCGAACATGTTCCCGCAGAGCGCGTTCCACCGCACGGGCAATGGCATCCGCGACATGGACCGGCAGATCGGGATCGACGGCGATGGTGACATCGCTGTACACCTTGTGACCAATCCATCGGGCGCGCACCGTGCGCACGGCCAGCACCCCGGCGACATGGCCGGGGGCGTGGGCGATGTCGTCCAGAATTTCCGGTTCGATGCCGTCGATCAGGCGATGCCAGACGGCCTTGGCGGCATCCTTGACGATGAACAGGATAGCGATGGTGATGCCGATGCCCACGATGGGGTCCGCCAAAGGATATCCGAGCCAGGAGCCGACCACGCCGATCAGCACTGACAAGCTGGTGAAACCGTCCACCCGGGAGTGCTGGCCATCCGCAATCAGGGCGGCGGAGCCGATTTCCCGCCCCACCCGGAGGCGGTAGACGGCCACCGCCTCGTTACCGATGAAACCGATCAGCGCCGCCATCGCCACCCAGCCCAGGTGTTGCATCGGCTCGGGGTGGATGAACTTGAGCACGGCCTCGTAGCCGGCCACGCAGGCGGAAAAGAAGATCACCGCGACGATGATGACCCCCGCCACGTCCTCGGTCTTGCCGTAGCCGTAGGTGAAGCGGCGATTGGCGCCCCGTCTGGCCAGCGCGAAGGCGATCCACAAGGGAATGCTGGTGCCGGCATCAGCGAAGTTGTGGATGGTGTCCGCTAACAGCGCCACGGAACCGGAATAGAGGACCACCAGGACCTGGAGCAGGGCGGTGACTCCCAAGCCGATCAGGGAGATCTTGAGTGCCCTGATCCCTTTCGCGCTGGACTCCATGACGGAATCCACCTGGTCGGTCACATCGTGGGAATGGGCGAAGGTTCCCCGCAACCAGCCCAGGATGCCGCTCCCGTGGACATGGCTATGATCGTGACCCGGGTCGCCAGGAGCATGTACACCATGTCCATGGGCGTCATGCCTATGCGCACGAGGGGCCTGGCCATGTTCCGGGTGGTCGTGCCCCTCGGTAAAGGGCGTGACCAGGAGTTGCCGCCCGTCGTCCCGCTCGATCTGTATCCGTGCCTCGAAGGCGTGCGGTTCCGGGATCTCCGTGGTGGATTCCAGATAATCCGCCTCCTGACGGAAACAAAAGACCTGTTCGGCGCCGTCGGGACGCACGGTGGTCAGGGTTACCGCCTCGGCGGATAAGGTCCGGGCCGGTTGTCTCTCGTTGTCGGAAAAGTAGAGCCGAAACCGGGGTGGAACCCCGGTTTCGAAGACGCTGATCTCCAGGGTCCCGTCGGCGTGGGCCACGAGCGGCCCCCCATGCGCGCCACTATCAGCAGGATGATCATGGTCGTGATCATGACCTTCCTCGGTGAACAGGGTGGCCAAGTACCGGCACCCTTCGTCCAGCTCCAGCCGCGCCAGAAACTCGTGGGGTTCCGGAATGTTGGTGGTGGACTCCAGGAAGCCCTCCCCCAGCCGGAACCCGAACCGCTGGCGAATCTTGCCGGGGCGTTCCGTCTCCATGACGACGGAACCGGCGGCGGGCGGTGCGACGGGTTGAAGCAGCTCATCAAGGAAATACAGACGGAAGCGGGGCGGAACCCCGCTCTCGAAAACGCCGATCTCCACACATCCCGTGGCATGTCTCAGGATGGGTCCGCCATGTTCGCCGCGGGATGGGGTCAGTGGATCTCGATGTTGCATGGGCATGGTCTCCGCCGGATGGCAGTCTAGTGAGCTACAGATACTTGGTCATGGCCTTCAGCTCCTTGAGCTGCACGGCGATATCGCGCAGGGTCATCCCCTCCTCGACGTCCAGACAGTTCTCGATATGGTCGGTCACATACTGCCGCTTGGCAGTGGCCAGGGCGTTGGTGACGGCTTGGAGCTGTTGCGCCACGTTCTCGCATCCCTCGCTGGCCTCGATCATGGCGATCACCTTGTTCAGATGGCCGGAGGCGCGTTTCAGGCGCGTTACGATTTCGGGGTGGCAGGCGTGTTGGGTCATAAGGTGCTATATCCTATGCTGGGGGATAGGTTAAGGTCAAGCAATACACATCGGCGCCGGGATGGCCTGCCGATTCTCCGCAGACAACTTTGGGGCGCGGCCAAAGGTGATGCGCACAGCTCGGCCGTCGTCCTGCATACCGACTGTAGGCTTGTCTTCGCCGCCGGCCATGCCATGTTCGCCAAAGGGGGAGATACACGGCAGGCGACAGCCCCCTGGTCGGTAGCCCCCTGGCGGGGGATGACGGTGGCCCGCAGCAGGGCCTCAAGCTGAGAACCCTTGCTATTCATGAATAATAATTATTAATATAAATCAATTAGTTATTGTCAATCCTAATCTAACCAAAGTAGAACTAGTTAGGAGTCCTTGTTGTGCAAACCCTTGGGAGCCTTTTTCAATCGCGACCCGGTGCCGTCGTGCCAAGATGCCTCTCATCGGGCCATATCATAAAACAGAAGTATGCTATCCTAATCTCACTAATAGCCTTTTAAACAAGAAGTAACCCTAAGATCATATGGCGGATTTCAAGGTCCATCTCTACGGCGCCGCCGCTACCAGCAGCCTGGCCGCCTTGAGCGTGTACGGCCTGGGTTGGACGGGGCCGCGCCAGACCATGGTCTTCTTTCTGGTCGGCGTCACCGGGGGCCTGCTGCCCGACATCGATTGCCCCAAATCCACTCCCATCCGCGGCTTCTTTGCCTTGCTCGGGGTAGTGCTCGCCTTCAGCATGACCTTTTCCTTCGTTGGCCGCGTCCCCCTGCTGGGGCTGGCCTTGATCTGGGTCCTGGTCTTCGTGACGGTACGCTATGGCATTTTCGTGCTGTTCGCGCGCTATACGGTCCATCGCGGCATTTGGCACTCCGGGTTGGCGGCCCTCGCTGCGGGTTTGGCGAGCGCCAATCTCGCGCACCACGCGGTGGGCCTGACGGCCTGGGAATCCTGGCTCGCCGGCCTCTTCATGGTCCTGGGCTATCTCACCCATCTCTCCCTGGACGAGATCGCCAGCGTCGATCTCCAAGGTCGGCGGATCAAGCGCTCGCTGGGTTCGGCCCTCAAGCCCTTCAGTCTCGATCGTCCCTGGACGAGCCTGGGGATGCTGCTGCTGGTGCTCCTCCTCGGCGTCTCCGCCCCAACCCTGGCGCCCGTCCTGGCGGTGGCGGATCACTATGGCCTGGATGTGGCGATGCTACGGGCACGACTGCTGGGCGGGGGCGCTTAGCGGGTTTGGCGCTCGCAGGGCGTGGGGCGCGGGCCCGGGTGCCACTCGCCTCCCCATCCGAGATCGCCAACAAAAGGCCCAGGATGGCGAAGGCGGTCAAGAGGCTGCTGCCGCCTTGGCTGATGAAGGGCAGGGTAATGCCGGTCAGGGGGATGAACTTGGTCACGCCGCCGATGTTGAGGAAGGTCTGGGTTGCCAGCACCGTGGTTAGCCCGCTGGCCAGCAAGAGGCCGAAGGTGGCGCGGCTCCGGTAGGCGATCTGAAGTCCTCGCAGGAAGAGGAGCAGGAAAAAGGCCATCACCAGGGTGGTGCCGACAAAGCCCAGTTCCTCGCCAATCACCGCGTAGATGAAATCCGACTCGGCGATGGGGGTGTATTCCGGATTGCCCGCGCCGAAGCCTTCGCCCCAGAGTCCGCCCGCATACATGCCCGACAGCCCCTGGAGGACTTGCCAACTGTCCCCGGTCGGGTCCTGGAAGGGGGCTAGCCAGGCCTGGATGCGCCTCTCCCCATGTTGAAAGACCGCCAGCAGCAGCCAGCCGAGGAGGCCCGCCCCGGCCAGGCCAAGGCCCATATAGCCCCAGCGTCCCGTCCCTAGCACCAGCAGGATGGGCGGGATGAGGCCCAGCATGATGACCATGCCCAAGTCGCGCTGAATTAGCAACAGGATCACCAGGGCCAACCAGACCCCCGCCAAGGGGGCGAGGGGACGCCAGGGCGGGATCAAGCCATGGAATTCCCAGACGCCGAGGGCCCGGGCCTGGCGATCGATATAGGCGGCGGCGAAGAGGACGAAGCTGACCTTGAGCAATTCGGTCGGGGTGATGAAGCCGGCCCCGAAGACGGCGCCGCGAAAGCGCTGACCGGTGACCAGCACGACGAGTACCAGCAGCAACGAGATCCCGGCCCAGACCCAGACCCAATGGCTCTCCGCCAGTGCCCGATAACGCCCACCCATGAAGCCCAGCGCGATGGCGAGCATGACCCCCAAGCCGCCGACGAAGGCGAAATCGGTCAGTCCCAACTCGCCACCGCCCGTGGCGAAGGCCCCCAGCCGGGTTTGGGCCAGCAGCCCAAATCCGGTCAGGAAGGCCACCGCCACCACCAGGATCTGGTCGCCGCGAAACCCGGCCATAACCAGGCTTAGGTGCAGTCCGATAAGGCATAGGGCATAGATGAAGAAGGGCAGCAGGTTTGCCAGGCCCAGGGGCTTGCCGACCCCATGTAGGGAGCCCATGACCAGGATGACGCCCAGGCCGATGCCGCCCAGACAGATTAGCAGGAGCTCCCGCTCGGGTCGCCGCCGGTCCCAGGGGGTGGAGGCCTTCATTGCATTAGCCCCAGGTCTTGTGCCCGGAGCAGCACATCGCGGGCGACAGGGGCGGCGCTGGTGGACCCATAGCCGCCCTGTTCCACCAGCACCGCGACCGCCAAGCGCGGCCGTTCCGCCGGGGCAAAGCCCACGAACCAGCCATGGGAGGCGCCATGAGGGTTCTCCGCCGTGCCCGTCTTGCCGGCGATGGCCAGCTTGTCGGTGTTGATGGGCTTGCCGGTGCCCGTGGTCACCACGCGACGCATCATCTTCGCCAGCCGCCCGGCCGTGGCCTCGGACATGAGTTGGGCCAGGATCGCCGCCGGCTCCGTTGCGATCAGGCGGGGTTTCATGGCAACCCCCTGGTTGGCGACAGCGGCGGTGATGAGCGCCATGTGGGCGGGCGAGGCCGTCATGACCCCCTGGCCGATCGACGCCTGGGCCAGGCCATAGCGGTCCTTGTCGGCAATCCGCGGCACCCGGCTGGTATTGATGGCCCCGGTACGGTCCAGACCCGGATAGATGCGCACCGGCTCGCCAAAGAGCAGGCGCTCCAGGTTGGCGCGAAAGGCCTCGTGGCCGTACTGGACCCCCAGTTGGGCGAAGAAGACGTTGGACGACTCGACGAAGGCGGTGGTCAGATCGAGATTGCCATGCCCACCCCAGGATCGGCCGGCGCGTTGGGCGCTGTAGTACTCGTGATCACGGATCAGGGGGTAGCGGGGCGAGGTCGTGAAGCCCTCCGCCGGACAGTGGAGGGTACCGGAAAAGCCCTGGTCCAGGGCCTCGGCGGCGAGGGCGATCTTAAAGGTGGAACCGGGGGGATAGAGGCCCTGGGTGGCCCGATTCAACAGGGGTGAGTCCGCGGGGTTGCCGCTAAAGAGGGCAGGGGAGAGCTGGCTGGGATCGAAGGAGGGGGTGCTCGCCAGGGCCAGGATGGCGCCGTCGTCGACGCGGAGCAGGACCACGGCCCCGCGCCGGTTGCCCAGGCCCTGGATAGCCGCCAGTTGCAATTCCGAGTCCAGCGTCAGGACCAGGTCCTGGCCGCGTGGACGCTTGTCCTGGATCAGGAGGTGGCGGCCCAGTTCGCCCCAGGACGCCAGGCGTTCCGGCGTGGCGCCATTGAGGTGCTGGCTGGCCGCCGCCTCGACCCCGGCGGCCCCAAACTTGGGGTGACTGTAGCCGATGCTGTGGGCGAAGGCCGCGCCGAAGGGATAGCGGCGCCAGACCTGACCCTCCGCCTCCTCGTTGTAGGCCAGCACCTTGCCGCGCCGGTCCAGGATGCGCCCGCGCTGAATGCCATGCGCCGGGTTGAACAGGCGTCGGTCGTAGGTCTGCATGAAGGCCAGGAACTGGGGCCGGAAGATGCCGGCCAACTGCCAGCTTCCCTGATAACCCAGCACGGCTGCAAAGAGCAGGATCAGCCCCAGGGTCGGGATCAGCAGGGGCTTGCGCGCCGGACCCAGATGGCGCGGCTCCGTCTCGCGGCGCCAGTCATAAATCCGCTTGAGGAGGAAAAAGGCCACCACAAAGAAGGCGCCATGCAGAGTCACCCGCAGATAGGGCCAGGCCACCGAGTCCACCAAGGCGCCGAAGAGGTCGGAGGGGTTCAGAAGACCCTCCGGGAGAAGGACCTGCGCCCGCCGTATCTCATCATCGCCAGGGGTCGGCAGGGATCAAACCAGGGAGGTGGGCAGGGCATGGAAGCCATCGGGGAATAGGGACAGGCCAGAAAAGCTGGAGTGATTATACTGTTCCCGCTCCGAAATTTTCCTCCCTGCAAGGAGATCAAGCCCCAGGGCACCCCAGCCAACGCAAGGGAGAACAGGGTAGGGCAACACCACGGTGCGGGCTATGATGCGCCCAGGGCTGTCATTTCTGGTGATATTTCCTTGGAAACGTCGATATTGGTTGCACGCGGGCATGCCATCCGCCCACTTCCCCGCCCTTGGGCGCTCGCCCCCTGCGCCCTCGCCTTGGCGATCCTCCTGCCCGGCTGCAAGCCGGACGATAAGTCCCAGTCCGCCCCCGCACCCATACGCCCGGTGCGGGTGGTGACGGTCGAGGAACTCCCGGGGGGCGAGACCGTGGCCCTGACCGGCAATATCCAGGCCCAGGACGATGTAGCCCTGGCCTTCCGGGTCGGCGGGCAGTTGATCGAGCGCAATGTCAGCGTGGGCGATGCGGTCCGCGCGGGTCAGATCGTTGCGCGGCTTGACAGGCAGACCGCGCGCAACGCGATGGACGCGGCGCGGGCGAGTCTGGCCGCCGCCATGGCGCGCCTGGTGGAGGCCCGCAACACGGTGCAGCGCTACGAGCCGATGGTGGCCAGGGGCTTTGTGGCCCGCGTCCAGTTTGATCGGGCAGTCGAGGCGCGTGACACCGCCCAGGCCCAGGTGGACGCAGTCGAGGCCCAGGTGAGAACGGCCGAGAACCAACTCGGCTACGCCACCCTGATCGCTGACGGCCCCGGTATCGTCACTGCCCGCGGGGCCGAGCCGGGCGAGGTGGTCGCGGCCGGACGCGTGATCGTCCAACTCGCCCGCGAGGGCGGCCGGGACGCGGTCTTCGATGTGCCGGCGCGGGTCATCGAGGCAGCCTCCGCCGATGATGCCGTAACGGTCGCCCTGAGCACGGACATGCGGGTGACCACCGTCGGTCGGGTGCGCGAGGTCTCGCCCCAGGCGGACCCAGTGACGCGCACCTTTAAGGTTCGGGTGGGCCTCGGCAGCCCGCCGGAGGCCATGCGGCTCGGCTCCACCGTGACCGGCACCATCCAGATCGGTGGCGCCCCCGGCATCGCGATCCCGACCTCGGCGCTGACCGCGTCCCAGGGCCAACCGGCGGTGTGGACCCTGAACCTGAAGGACAGCACGGTCGCACTGCGCAACGTCGATGTGTTGCGTTTTGAGTTGGACCGGGTGCTGATCTCCCATGGCCTGGATACGGGCGAGATGGTGGTCACCGCCGGCGTCCAGGCCCTGCGCCCGGGGCAGCAAGTGCGCCTGCCAGGAGTCGCTCCCGTGGTCGGGCAAGGGGCCGAGCCCCGCATCGAACTCGGGACCGGACACGGGAACGAGGCGGCGAAATGAAGGCATTCAACCTGTCCGAATGGGCTATCGGCAACCGCTCGCTGGTGGTCTATCTGATGATCATCGCGATGGCCGCCGGCATCGCGGCCTTCTTCGGTCTCGGCCGCGCCGAGGACCCGGCCTTCACCTTTCGCACCATGGTGGTACGGGCGTCCTGGCCGGGCGCGACCTTGGACGACACCCTGAAGCAGGTGACCGAGCGGCTGGAGCGCACCCTGCAGGAGGTCCCTAACCTGGACAACCTGCGCAGCTTCACCAACGCCGGGACCACCACCATCTTCGTGGACCTCAAGGGGAGCACCTCGCCGGAGGTGGTCCCCGAGACCTGGTACCAGGCGCGCAAGAGGGTGGCGGACATGCGCCACACCCTGCCGGCGGGGATCGTGGGGCCCGGCTTTAACGACGAGTTCGGCGACACCTTCGGCATCATCTACGGTTTCACGGCGGATGGCTTTAGCCACCGGGAGCTGCGCGACACCGTGGAGGACGTACGCTCGCAACTGCTGCGCGTGCCGGATGTGTCCAAGGTGGACGTGCTCGGCGCCCAGGATGAGCGGATCTTCGTCGAGTTTGCCATGGACAAGCTGGCCGGCCTGGGCTTCGACCCCGCCGCCCTGATCGCCGCCCTCCAGGCCCAGAACGTAGTTCGGCCCACCGGTATCATTCAGACTGGCGACGAGGCCATCTCGCTGCGGGTCTCCGGCGCCTTCCGCTCGGAGCAGGATCTGCTCTCGGTCAACTTCGCCATCGGCGAGCGGATGCTGCGCTTAGGCGACATCGCCCAGGTCCGCCGTGGGTATGCCGACCCGCCCCAGCCCATGTTCCGCGTCAACGGTCAGCCGGCCCTGGGGCTTGCCATCGTCATGCGCGAGGGGGGTAACATCCTGGACCTGGGCGAGAATGTCGGCGCGGCCATGGCCGCGATCGCCGCGGACCTGCCCATCGGCATCGAGGCGTCCCGGGTGGCCGACCAGTCGGTGACGGTCGACGAGGCCATCAACGACTTCACGACCTCCCTGTGGCAGGCCATCGGCATCATCCTGGCGGTGAGCTTCCTGAGCCTCGGCGTGCGCGCCGGGACCGTGGTCGCGCTGGCGATCCCGCTGACCCTGGCCATCGTGTTCGCGGTCATGGACCTGGTGGATATCGACCTGCATCGCATCTCCCTGGGGGCGCTGATCATCGCCCTCGCCCTGTTGGTGGACGATGCCCTGACCACGGTGGACGCCATGACCCGGCGTCTGGCCCTGGGTGAGGACAAGTGCTTCGCCGCCACCTACGCCTATAAGACGCTCGCTTTCGCCATGCTCACCGGTACCCTGGTCACCATCGCGGGCTTCGTACCCATTGGCTTCGCCCAGAGCACCGCCGGGGAGTACACCTTCTCCATCTTCGCCGTGGTCGCCATCGCGCTCATGGTCTCCTGGCTGGTGGCGGTGGTCTTCGCCCCCCTACTCGGGGTGATCCTCTTGGTCCCGCCGAAAGCGGTGACGGATGCGGGGGCGGAACCGGGCGTCGTGATGCGCGCCTATCGCGGATTCCTGAGTCTGGCCATGCGGCTGCGCTGGCTGACCATCCTGATCACCCTTGGGCTCTTCGTCGCGGCGATCTACGGGATGGCGCTGGTGCCCAGGCAATTCTTCCCGTCATCGGACCGGTTCGATCTCCTGGTGGACCTTACCCTGCCCCAGAACGCATCCATCCACGCCACCGACACCGTTGCGTCGCGCCTGGACGCCATCCTCAAGACGGACCCGGACGTGGACCACTGGAGCACCTATGTGGGCCAGGGAGCGGTCCGCTTCTACCTGCCGCTGAACGTCCAGTTGCCGAACCCCTTCTATGCCCAGGCCGTGATCGTGGCCAAGGACGTGGACGGGCGCAATCGCCTCCAGGCCCGGCTGGAAAAGGTGCTGGAAGAGGAATTCCCGAACGTGATCGGGCGGGTCGCGCCCTTGGAGTTGGGGCCGCCGGTCGGCTGGCCGATCCAGTATCGGGTGACCGGTCCGGACCCGGTCCAACTGCGCGAGATCGCGTTGAAGCTCGGCCCGGTGGTCGCCGCGGATCACGGCGTGCGCCACCCCAACTTTGACTGGATGGAACCTGCCCGAGAGGTGCGCATTCGCATTGACCAGGACCAGGCACGCCGGTTGGGCCTCTCCTCCCAGGCGATCGCGGCGGTGCTCAACACCAATATCTCTGGCACGACCGTGACTCAGGTGCGCGACGACATCTTCCTGATCAACGTGGTGGCCCGGGAAACAGAGGGTCAGCGCATCTCCTTCTCCAGCCTGCAAACCCTGCCAGTCGCCTTGGCGGACGGCCGCACCATCACGCTGGATCAGTTCGCTACCTTCGAGTACGGCCAGGACTATCCGCTGATCTGGCGGCGCAACCGGGTACCGACCCTGACCGTCCAGGCGGACGTGGCCCCCGGGGTCCTGCCAGACTCCGTGGTAACTGCAATCGAACCAGCGGTCGCCAAGCTCAACGCCGAGTTGCCCGCGGGTTACAGGATCGAGTTGGGCGGCACGGTCGAGGAGAGCGCCAAGTCCCGCGACTCGGTGCTGGCCGTGGTGCCCCTGATGATCTTCATCATGCTCACCGTGTTGATGTTCCAGTTAAAGAGCTTCTCCCTGCTGGCCATGGTCTTGAGCGTCGTGCCCTTAGGCTTGATCGGGGTGGTTGCCGCACTCCTGTTGTCCGGCCGGCCCCTGGGATTCGTCGCCATCCTCGGCATCCTGGCCCTGGTCGGCATGATCGCCAAGAACTCGGTGATCCTGATTACCCAAATCGAGCAGGAACGGGCGGCCGGAAAGGCGATCCGGGACGCCGTGATCGAGGCCAGCAGTTCCCGCTTCCGTCCCATTCTGCTCACCGCCATGTCCACCGTGCTCGGCCTGATCCCCATCGCCCCCACCGTGTTCTGGGGACCCATGGCCTTTGCCATCATGGGCGGATTGCTCGTGGCCTCCGTGCTCACCCTGATCTTCCTGCCGGTCCTCTATGCGACCTGGTATAAGGACTCCCCGCCACGCCCCGAGGCGGAGGGATAGGGATAGGGAATTCAACCGCACGGCGGCCAGGGTCAAGGGAACGCAGCATCGAAGCAAGGTTCTCTGCAAGGGCACGGCGCGAGCCGACGGGGGGCGACGGGGGCACCTGGGGTCAGGACCCCCGGCAGGGCGATGCCCTTCAGGTCCAGCTCCGTCATCAGGTCGGACCTGGCCCCGCTGGCCGGATCGAAACCCAGCCTGAGCCATTTGTTTCAATCGCCTGTTTAGTTGACCCCATGTCCAGGACAAATTCTGTCCGAATTTAAGTTATAGGTAGTGCCCCAATCGGTAGGATGGTAGTTAGCTAAAGCCTTTTTTTATCAGCCTATTAGGCAAGATACGTCCTACGCTTTGGGGCACTACCAAGTTATACTGGTCGTATTTGAGATTTCGGCTAACAAAGGTGCGGTAAGCGGCTAGCGATGGGTGTAATTTTTCCCCCCATGCTTGACTAAGTCATTCACAAAAAGTTCTTTAAACTAAAATGCCAGTTGGTAG
>JBATOB010000388.1:0-3391 GCA_049290655.1 Chromatiaceae bacterium
GGATGCTGTCGCCAAGCCTACAGGGAGGTATTCACGGCGTCCCCCGCCCGCCGTCACCCGGCCCGGGTCGCCAGGCACTCACGTTCCTTCGTCTTCACCCGGATCGGGTTGCTGGCCTGGTTTCCCCCCGGTCCCCGACGTTGGAGTCAGCCCACCGGCTCCCTATAATGCTCGACTCCCACTCAGGAGGTAGCCCCGTGGAGCCCCACGACCCCAAGTCCCCACAGGCCGTCATCGAAGCCCTCTGCGCCAAGGGCTGCCGCCAGGTGTGGCGGGAAATCCGGGCCCTGGAGGCGGGCGATCCGCCCGAGGAGACTCGCGGGCTCACCGGCGCCGAGCGTGACCAGGTGTTGTCCGAACTCAAGGCCATCATGGCGGTTTACGATAGTTGTCGCCCGGACCCTGGTCCGGACCCTTTCCCCGGACATGGATAAAGATGCAGAAGATCATTGATCGGATCAGCCAGGAACTGGCGGCGCGCCCGGAGCAGGTAGCCGCCGCCGTCCGTCTTCTCGACGAGGGGGCCACGGTACCCTTCATCGCCCGCTACCGCAAGGAGGTCACCGGCGGCCTGGACGACAT
This sequence comes from Chromatiaceae bacterium, assembly GCA_049290655.1. Taxonomy (GTDB): domain Bacteria; phylum Pseudomonadota; class Gammaproteobacteria; order Chromatiales; family Chromatiaceae; genus M0108. Next base: position 583 of record JBATOB010000388.1, read on the forward strand.
CCAGTTACGCCTGCTGGAGGAGCGCCTGGGCTATCTGCGGGAACTGGAAGAGCGGCGCGACCTGGTCCTGAGGAGCATCGAGGAACAGGGCAAACTGAGCGCCGAACTCCAGACCGAGATCCTGGCGGCGGACACCAAGCAGCGCCTGGAGGACCTCTATCTGCCCTTCAAGCCCAAGCGCCGCACCAAGGCGCAGCTTGCCCGGGAGGCGGGGCTGGAACCCCTGGCCCTGGGCTTGCTGGAGGATCCCAGCCAGGACCCGGAGGCCCGGGCGGCCCGCTTCATCGACGCCGGCAAGGGGGTGGCCGATACCGCCGCCGCCCTGGAAGGGGCGCGGCAGATCCTCATGGAGCGCTTCGCCGAGGACGCGGAACTCACGGGCCGGCTGCGGACGGGTCTGTGGGAGCAGGGGCAACTGCGCGCCTCCCTCATCCCGGGCAAGGAACAGGAAGGCGCCAAGTTCTCGGATTATTTCGACTATGGCGAGGCCCTGGCCAAGATCCCCTCCCACCGTGCCCTCGCCCTGTTTCGCGGACGCAACCAGGGGGTGCTGGCCCTGGACCTGATCCCCGGCGCCGGCGAGGACCCGGACGCGGTCTGGATCCAGGCGGTGGCCAACCACTTCGGTATTCGCGACCGGGGTCGGCCGGCGGATGCCTGGCTGCGGGAGACGGCACGCAAGGCCTGGCGGGTCAAGCTGCTGACGCGTCTCGACCTGGATCTCAAGTCGCGCCTGCTGGAGGCGGCGGAGGAGGAGGCCATCCGCGTCTTCGCCCGCAATCTCTCCGCCCTGCTGCTGGCGGCCCCCGCGGGCCGGCTGCCCACCCTGGGCCTGGACCCGGGCCTGCGCACCGGGGTCAAGGTGGCGGTGGTGGATGGCACCGGGCGGGTGGCGGCCACGGATACCCTCTATCCCCATGTACCGCGCAACCAGTGGGATCAGTCCATCGCCCGCCTCGCCATCCTCGCCAAGACCCATGGCGTCAAGCTCATCAGCATCGGCAACGGTACCGCCTCCCGGGAGACCGACCGCCTGGCGCGGGACCTCATCAAGCGGCATCCGGAGTTGGGGCTGCGCTCCCTGGTGGTCAGCGAGGCCGGGGCCTCGGTCTATTCCGCCTCGGAGTATGGGTCCCGCGAGTTGCCGGACATGGATGTGTCCCTGCGCGGGGCCGTGTCCATCGCCCGCCGGCTGCAGGACCCCCTGGCGGAGCTGGTCAAGATCGAGCCCAAGGCCATCGGGGTCGGCCAGTATCAGCACGACGTCAACCAATCACGCCTGTCCCGGGCCCTGGAGACGGTGGTGGTGGACTGCGTCAACGCCGTTGGCGTGGACCTGAATACGGCCTCGGTGCCCCTCCTGTCCCAAGTTTCGGGCCTGAGCCGCACCCTGGCGGAGAACATCGTCCGCCACCGCGAGGAGCGCGGCGCCTTCCCCAACCGTGCCGCCCTGCGCGCGGTGCCGCGGCTGGGGGACAAGACCTTTCAGCTCTGTGCCGGCTTCCTGCGCGTCCCGGACGGGAACGAGCCCCTGGATGCCTCCGCCGTCCACCCCGAGGCCTATCCCGTGGTGCGCCGCATCCTCACCCAGGCCGGTAAGGGCATCCGCGAGCTCATCGGCGACGTGGCGACCCTGCGCCGCCTCAATCCGGCGACCCTGACGGACGACCAGTTCGGCCTGCCTACGGTCAAGGACATCCTGGCGGAGTTGGAGAAGCCAGGCCGGGACCCGCGTCCCGAGTTCAAGGCGGCGGAGTTTAGGGAGGGGGTCGAGACCCTAGATGATCTGAAGGAGGGTATGGTGCTGGAGGGGACGGTGACCAACGTCACCAACTTCGGCGCCTTCGTCGATATCGGCGTCCACCAGGATGGGCTGGTGCATATCTCGGCCCTGGCGGACCGCTTCGTCAAGGATCCCCACGAGGTCGTCAAGACGGGCGACCTGGTGAAGGTCAAGGTGATGGAGGTGGATAAGCCCCGGAAGCGGATCGCCCTCACCATGCGCCTGGGGGACGAGCCAGGGGCCAGAACCGCTACTCAGGAAGCGCGCGGCGGATCCGATGCCCGGTCCAAGCCCGGCGCCAGCCCCCGTGCCGATGCCAGGGCCGATCGGGCCACGCCCAATCGCAAGTCAAGCCCCGCGCCAGCGTCTGGCCCGGCGGCGACCGCCCCCGGGGGGGCTATGGCCAGTGCCTTCTCCCAGGCCAGGGATGGCCTGAAACGCCGCTGAATCCGAAGGTAAGGAAGGAGCCGGAAAGGGGCCTCTTGTCACGATCTGGAGCGTCAGACGTCCCCCAGGTCCAGGCCAACCTACCCCCCGCGACCACGCCCAGGTGTGCGGCTCCCAGTACTACCCCTGGCAGAACCGACCCTGCTCAACCATCCCACCTACAGCAGAACGTGGTCGCCGAGGTCATCGACTACCATCACCCCCACAGCCTGGACCGGGCCTTGTTTTGCCGCCTGCTCGCCGACCGGCAAGCCGCTCCCACGGGTGCAGGCGCTGATTCAGGGCGCCTCGCTGGACCTGGACGGGAGGCACGGCACGGCTGGCGGTGATCTCGCTCCTCTCGTAACACCGCTCCCTAGTGGACGCTTGCCGTCCACGACGGCAAAGGGGCCAAGGACCGCGTCACCCTCCTCCCGCCCGCCCTGGTCCAGCCCCTCCGCGACCAGATGGAGCGGGCGCGCCAACTCCATAAACAGGACCTCGCCGCCGGGCTGGGCGAGGTCTACCTCCCATACGCGCTGGAACGCAAGTACCCCAACGCCCCAAAGGCCTGGGGCTGGCAATACCTCTTCCCCGCCA
>JBATOB010000389.1:0-1783 GCA_049290655.1 Chromatiaceae bacterium
GCGCCAAGGCCAACAGGCGGCCCATCAGGCCGGCGCCTAGCACCAACACCGGATCGCGAGGTAAAAGGGATTTATTTTGCATAGGGTTATGAAATCAAAGGTGGCGAATCAAACCTGAGGTCCCGCGTCAGGTCCGGTCTCGACCCGAGTCGGTCACCCTAACCCAGACCACCCAGCCATCGGGACGGAGATACCGCTTGTTCCCTTGTTTCGTTCATGGTGGGGGCACTTGCCATGTCGGTAAGAAAGAGTCGTGCGCGGAAAGGATCTAGGAGGGCCATTGCGGGATGCCCTGGCGGCAGTAGCCGGACCGGAGGATTGAAAAGGCGATGGCCGCACCCTAAATGACACTCGTCAATTAAATCCTTCCCCTCCGCCTACCCCCTCTGCCGAATATCATTATGCCTGATCTCTTCACCCCACTGCGCGTCGGCGCGATCACCACCCCCAACCGTATCTTCATGGCGCCCCTGACCCGCTGCCGGGCGGGTGACGAGCACCTCGCCAACGCCTTGATGGCTGAATACTATGCCCAGCGCGCGAGTGCCGGCCTGCTGATTGCCGAGGCCACCATGGCCATGGCGGGGAACTCGGCGTTCTGGAGAGAGCCGGGTATCTACTCGGCGGCCCAGGCCGCGGGTTGGAAGCTGGTGACGGATGCCGTCCATGCCGCTGGTGGTCACCTCTTCCTTCAGATCTGGCATGGTGGTCGCGCCTGCCATCCCCTACTCAATGGCGGGGTACAACCGGTCGGGGCCAGCGCCCTGGCGATTGCCGGCGACGAAGTTCTTACCCCGACGGGTAAGCAACCCTACGTCGTTCCTCGGGTCCTCGCCGACGAGGAGCTTCCCGGAATCGTCGCGGGCTTTCGCCAAGCGGCGGAATACGCCGAGATGGCCGGTTTCGATGGGGTCGAGGTACATGGCGCCAACGGCTACCTGCTGGACCAGTTCCTGCGAGACGGCACCAACCAGCGCAGTGGCCAGTATGGCGGCGACCGGGAGAACCGCGCCCGGCTAATGTTCGAGGTCATCGAGGCCGTCAGTAGGGTGTGGGGCAGTGATCGCGTAGGCCTGCGCATTTCTCCGCTCAACAGCTACAACGACATGATCGACAGCGATCCGATTGGCCTGGCCACCTGGCTTGCCGGGGAGCTGAACCGGTTCAATCTGGCCTACCTGCATTTGATGCGCGGCGATTTTTTCGGTCAGCAGCAGGGGGATGTCGTTACGCCAGTGCGCGCGCATTACCAGGGCGTACTCATCGGCAACATGGGCTATAGCCCGGAGGAAGCCGCGACCGCCCTGGCGGAGGGAAAACTCGATGCGGTCGCCTTTGGCACGGGGTTCCTGGCCAACCCGGACCTGCCAGCGCGGATCAAGATCGGTGCGCCCCTGAATGCGCCTGACCCAGCGACTTTCTACTCGCCCGGGCCCGAGGGCTACACGGACTATCCCGTTTGGCGGGCATAACCGGGGCCACCGAAACCCAAGCTCCCTTGGAAATAATCGGCGCAAGGCCACGTGGAACCATGACTACCGCGCCAAGGTGGTGTTCGGCTGAAGTTTGATACGCGCTCACCCCGCGGTATCCCGCCACGCCAGCCATCAGGTCCCGCAAAACGTCCGCTGGACAACCTCATCCGGCGCGGGCGGCCACCGGTATTCGTCGAACGCGGGGTCTTCGTCCCAGGGATGGGCGAGGGCCTGCAACAGGGCATCGAGGGGCTCGAGATCGCCCGCGACCGCCGCATCCAGTACCGCCTCGACCCGGTGATTTCTAG
>JBATOB010000390.1:0-7345 GCA_049290655.1 Chromatiaceae bacterium
TACGTGGAGATCCTGGACCAGCAAACCGCCGAAAATGCCAGCGCTTTTCTCAAGCGTCTCGTCGATAAAGCGCCGTTCAAAATCCAAACCGTCTTGACGGATAACGGCAAGGAGTTTACGGAGCGCTGCTGCGCTACGGGCGAACGCGATCCTACCGGGCGTCATCGCTTCGATCGCGTCTGCGATCACCACGGGATCGAACACCGGCTCATCCAGCCGCGTCAGCCGCGGACTAACGGTAGGGTCGAGCGCTTCAATGGCCGCATCGGCGAGGTGCTGGCGACCACGCGCTTCGAGGCCGCCGCCAACCTGGAAGAGACCCTGACCCGCTATGTTCGATGGTATAATCAGCAGATCCCGCAGAAGGCGTTAGGACCTATCTCGCCAGTTGCGGCGCTGAAGGATTGGCAAAAGCAACGCCCCGAATTGTTCAAAAAGAAGGTATACAATCTCACGGGGCTTGACAAATTCATCTTCGATGGCGGAAGTCCTGCGTATCTTCTGATGGAAGCGATGACATCAGTAAAGGAACAAGAAGCCTGGGATGGGCATAGAGGCGCGCCGCGGTTGGTCCTCGCCTTTTTGAAGCACTTGGAGTCAAAGTGCAATCCGCTTCCTCAGTCGCGCGATGCGGCCTAACCGCTCGCTCAATCGGAGCGCCAACGGCAGGCCACCAGCGGGGTAATAGGGTACGGCTATGGCGTGGGGTCGCGGCGCTGCAACCTCACCCAACGACTGGCACAACGAGCCAACGGCAACTCCGGGTACCGCCCGCGAGTCAACAACTCGCTGTGTGGCGTCACTGCTCCGGGCCGGGGGGATGATTCCCAACGATTATGTTGGCCAGCGGGGAGGCGCAGGCCCCGCCCGGTCGCGCCTGCGCCTCCCAGCGAGCCCGTGGCCCCGGGCGGCATAGTCCGCCCCCCGTCTAGCCACACCTAATGGCTGCTCCAAGCCGCCAGACACGGGATCTCCGCCACCACCCGGTAGCGCCCTGGCCCGCGCCCTTTCTGGCCAGCGCGCGTCCAGGTCGTGATCACAAAGCCGCCGCCCTGCTGGTACTCGGGGATCAGCCGATCCGTTTGCTCGGCGACCAGATGCACCACGAAGGGCCATCGGAGCCATCTCCCCAGAGCAACTCCAGGGCGTCCCGGCCGCCCTGGCTGACCCAGGGGCCGCGCGAAACGATGACCTCGCGCGCGCCGCGCAGTTCGCGCAGGATGGCTTTCTGGGCGTCGGGGATGAGCAAGCGCCCGTTGCCGGCATTCCAGGACAGATAAAAATAGCCCGCTGGGTGTGCCGGCTAGCCCAATAATCGCCCCCCGGGCGCCCCCAGCCGGGCCTGGGCCACGGATTGCCGAATCGCCCCTCAGAGTTAATGGAGAAAGGCGTTTTCCTTCGGTTCCGGGCGGGTGGTCTGGGGGGGCGAGCCGTCGCTGGCCGTGGGCTTCGGGGGCGCATCCGGGGCGCCGACCGCGCCCATTGGGGCCTCGCCCCCGGGGGGCGGTTCCAGCCGGGCACGGGGTTCGATGTCGGGGTTGGCCCAGGGCCCCCGGATGTCATAGCTATGCCGACCGATCACATCGAGGGCGCCCCCACTGGCCTTGTCGGCCAGCAAGACGGCAGCGCCGACCAGGGGGCCGGCGACGATGGCGCTGGCCAGGGCCACGCTCCCGCCCAGGCTCGGGGTGACGGTGGCCACCTGATCCAGGGTCTCGTCGATAAGATTGGCGCGCCCCGAGATCCGGACCTCCGCCGAGGAGCCCTCGATGACCAGGGGGTCGCGCAACTCCACCCAGCCGCCGTGGATGCCCAACTTGCCGGTGATACCCTCAAAGACAAAGCCGCGGTCGAACAGGTCGGTGAAGTCGAGGGTTAGACGGCGCCCCAAGGCCCCCAGATTGAGCACGCCCAGAACCCGGCCGACCCCGGGGTCCACCTCCAGCAGGCTGCCCTTGCCGATATCCACCTCGACCTCACCCTCCAGGGCGGCCAGGTTGAGGTCGGCGGGACCGCCGGGCCAGGACAGCCGGGCCAGGAGGCCGGCGGGGGCCTGTTCCAGGTAGCTGGCGTAATCCAGGTGCCGCAGCAGCTCCCCGAGATCGGCGGAGCTGGCATTCAGATCAAGGTGCGTCCGGGGTTCGGCGTCCTCCAGGACCCAGGCGCCAGTCCCCGTCAGGTGGATGCGGGGGGAGCCGGCCAGGAGGATCTCCTCGATGGCTAGCCCCTGCGGCGTAGCGGCGGTGCGCAGGGTGAGGCGGCCCAGATCATTGTCCGCCCAGTGGAGTCGATCGACCGCCAGGTCCAGGGCCGGGGCCTGGCGCGGATCGGCCCACCGGGGCGGCTCCTTTTGGGTTGCCGGCCTGGCCGTGGTCCCGGGTTTGCCCTCAGCCAGCAAGGGCTTGAGATCCAACCGTTCGAGTTCGACGCGCAGGGGCTGGGCTCGGGCCTTCTGGGGAATAGACAAGCGGCCCGCCAATTCCTGGGCCTTGACGCGCATATCCCAGGCCTGGGCGCCTTGCTCCAGGTCCAGGCGCACCTCCCGGAGTCGCGCGGGTCCGACCTGTAAACGGTCGATGCCTAAATCGGCGACCGTCCAGCGGAGGCCGCTCATGCCACCCGCGCCCCCGGCCGCGCCCGCCAGGCCCGCCGTCCAGTCCCGCCAGCCGTTCAGATCCAGTTCCGGCAGGTGGCCGGTCAGGCGCAAGCCATCACCGCCGGGCAGGTCCACCTGCTCCTCCCCCAAGGCGAAGGCGCCGCGCTTGAGCCCCGGCCCGCCCTTGCCGTCCCGGACGAAAAGCAGATTCAGGGCCAGATCACCATAGCGGCCACGCACCTGGATATCCTGGCCCGCCTGGGATTGCCAGTTCAGGCTCAGGGGCCGCGTCTCCGCCCGCGCCTTACCCACCGGCTCGGGCAGCTTGACCGCCAGCCCCTGTAGGTTGGAACTCAGGCTGAAATCGGCCTGGAGGGCGCGGATACCCGCTGGCGATCGCGGGTCGGGAATCCGGATATTCAGGGCCCAGGGGATCTCGCCCTCCAGCTGGCGCCAAAGGGGATGGGGCAGCCGCTCCGCCAGGGCCTTGGCGGTCGTCGCGCCCGTCAGCTTCAACTCGGTCAGCTTGGTCTGGGGCTTGCCAGCCCGGATACGGTCCAGGGTCACGCTCAGGGGCGCGCCCAGGGATTGGGCCTCGAGGCGGGAGGCCGTCACCCCGTCCTGGCTGAAACCCAGAACGCCCTTCAAATCAGCGAAAACCAGGTCAGCGCCCGCGAGGGCCAGGCTGGCCGCGCCCGGCCAGGACAGGGCCCCCGTCAGTCCCAACCGCTCCTCGGGGTGATCATGCCCCAGGGGAATGTCCATTTTCAGAGCGATATCCACCAGACCCTCGGCGGTGAAGAGATCCGGAATGCCCCCCAGGGATGCCCGCAGGGGCGTCGCCTCGGGGAAGGCCAGGGCCTGATTAAAATCGCCGCGCGCGGAACCCCGCACCGTGACCCGCTGGGCATCCGCCAGATCCAGAATTTCCGCCTGGGCCTCGATCAGCGGAAAGCCCAGGATCTCGCCGCCGGTGGTGGCTATGCTCATGGCCTGGTTGTGAAAATGGACCAGGCCCTCCAGCCCCTCCAGGGGCGGCCAGTCGGGGTGGAAATCCAGCGCCATCTCCTCGACCCAGAGCAGGACATGGCAATAGCCCTGATCCTGGCGGAAGGGGAAATCGGCGGGCCGGCCCCGGAACAGGACCTGCCCCCTGGGGACCCGGCCGGCGGGGAAGGCCCGCTCCAGCCAGGCGCGTGCCCGGGGCTTGAGCTTGGCGTCCGGCAGATAGTCGCGGATGACATCGGCATTGGCGTTGCGGATATCGGCCTGGAGGTCCAGCACCGGACCCCCGGGTGGGGCGGATGCCCCAAGATCCTGGAGGGTAAAGCGCAACTTCAGGCCCAGGTCCGGGTTGAGGGCCTCCAGGCCATCACTGGCTAGTTGCAGCCCGCCATCGGCGGCGGGCACCCAGGTCACGGGGCCGGCCAGGCGATCCAGCTGGAGCGGTGGCCGGTCGCCAAAGACCCCCGGCAGGCTCAGGTACAAGCCCTCCCCGGCGATCTGGAGCCGCCCACCCGCCAGGTCCGTCGTCAGGTCCAGGTCAAGCCGCGCCGCCTGGAACGCCACATCACCCTGGCCGGGAACCTGGCCCTGGAGCGACAGGCCCTCCAGGCGCAGCCGCGCCTGGCCCACCGCCAGGCGCGAGCCCTGGACCCGATAATGACCCTCCAGGGCGAGCAGTTCCTTGGCAACCTGGAGGCCCTGGGGCAGAAGCCCCGCCGTCGACGGCCCCGGGTTGCCGGCGTGCAGGGTGAAATCCAGCACCCCGGACCAGTCATCGATCTGGCCCGCATCGCCTTGGAGATCCGCGGTCACCCGCAGCCGGGCGCTGGGGTCGGCGGCCAGGCGCGCCTGCAGATCAAGACGGTGCGCGGAGCCCAGATTGTCGAGGTCGAGCCGGATCTCCGACAGAATCAGGGGCGGGGCGTTGGAGCCCCGATCCAGCCACTCGATCTCGCCATCCGTCAGTCGCAACCGGCCTTGTTCGAGAAAGGCCGCCAAGGCCCCGTGATTGCCGGCCTGCCAGCCCCCACCCTCCCCCAGCCCGGCGACGGCGAGCTGGCCATCCCCCCGCCACTCCAGGCGCAGTCGCGGCCCTTCGAGGGTAATGTTTGTCACCTGGGGGCTCAGGGTACCCAGACTGGCCAGGGGGTCCAGGTCCAGGTGCAGGCGGCGGAGATGGAGTTGGGGGATGGGGTCGCCGGGGGCCAGCAGGTCAACATCCTCCAGGGTGACCCGGGGCACCAGGCCGACCAGCCCCAGGTGGAAGCGGCTCAGGCGCGTCTCCAGCCCCAGCCTCTCGCGCAAGGCCGTCGCCAGGGGCTCCCGCAGCCAGTCCTCCGCAAAGGGCTTAGCCAGGCTGAACCCGGCCAGGGGCAGACCCACGACCAGGCTTAATATCAGGAGGAAACGCCAGAGGCGCGAGGCCAGGGGCCTCGGGAAGGGGGGCATGAAGCGGGGAATCGCTACCGAGGGGACTAGATCAGCACGACATCGTACTGTTCCTGGGGGTAGAGGGCCTCGGCCTGCAGCCGGATCGGCTTGCCGATGAATTCCTCCAGTTCCGCCAGATGCCCGGATTCCTCGTCCAACAAGCGATCGATAACATCCTGGGAGGCCAGCACCAGCAGGGTCTCGACCTCGAACTGCCGTGCCTCGCGCATGATCTCGCGAAAGATCTCGTTGCAGGTAGTCTCGGCCGTCTTGACGGTGCCGCGGCCCCCACAACAGGGGCAGGGCTCGCAGAGGACATGTTCCAGGGACTCGCGGGTGCGCTTGCGGGTCATCTCCACCAGACCGAGGGACGAGACCTCGCTGATGTGGGTCTTGGCGTGATCCCGGGACAGGCACTTTTCCAGGGCGCGCAGCACCTGGCGCTTGTGGTCCTCGTCCATCATGTCGATGAAGTCGATGATGATGATGCCGCCCAGGTTGCGCAGGCGCAGTTGGCGACAGATGGCCTGGGCCGCCTCCAGGTTGGTCTTGAAGATGGTCTCCTCGAGGTTGCGATGACCGACGAAGGCCCCGGTGTTGACATCGATGGTGGTCATGGCCTCGGTCTGATCGATGACCAGGTGGCCGCCGGACTTGAGCTGCACCTTGCGCTGCAGGGCCTTCTGGATCTCCTCCTCGACGCCGTATAGGTCGAAAAGCGGCCGCTCGCCCTGGTAATACTCCAGCCGGTCACGGATATCGGGGATGTATTGGTCGGCGAAGGCGATGGCCTTGTCCATGGTCATGCGGGAGTCGAAACGGACCCGCTCCACCTCGGGGCCCACCAGGTCGCGCAGGGCGCGCAGGGCCAGCGGCAGGTCCTCGTGGATCAGGCCTATGTCTCTCTCGGTGCGGCAGCGTTCCTTGATGTCATGCCAGAGCTTGGCGAGGAAGCTCATGTCATTGATCAGGGCCTCCTCGGTGATGCCATCCGCCGCGGTACGGGCGATGAAGCCCCCCTCGCCATCATGTTCATTGACGAAGCGCTGGAGGATATCGCGCAGGCGGCGGCGCTCCTCCTCGTCCTCGATCTTCTGGGACACCCCCGTGTTTTGCAGGGTGGGCATGAAGACCAGGTAGCGCGAGGGGATGGAAATGTTGGTGGTCAGGCGGGCGCCCTTGGTCCCCAAGGGGTCCTTGACCACCTGCACCACCAGGGTGTCGCCCTCGCTCACCAGATCGTGGATCTGATCGCCGCGCGGCTCGCCCTCGACGCCCACGATATCGGAGGTATGCAGGAAGGCGGCCCGCTCCAGGCCGATCTCGACGAAGGCCGCCTGCATCCCCGGCAGCACCCGGCAGATGCGGCCCTTGCAGATGTTTCCCACCAGGCCGCAACGTTCCAGCCGCTCGATGATGATCTCCTGCACCACGCCATTTTCGACCACGGCAACGCGGGTCTCCGGCGGCGTGACATTGACCAGGATTTCCTCACTCATGGCGGCCCTTGGGATTCGGTTGCGGTTTATGAAGTGGAAAATGGGGACGAACATCCGGTTAGGCCATCGCCCAGCAAAACAATTCCCTCCTCGGCGAGCAAAAGCGCCGTCTCGTGGAGCGGCAGGCCCATGACACCGGAATAACTGCCGCGCAGCTCGCGCACGAACAGGGCCCCCAGGCCCTGGATGGCGTAGCCCCCCGCCTTGTCGGCGGGCTCCCCGGTCGCCCAGTAGGCGCGGGCCTCCCAATCCTGGATGGCGCGAAAGCTGACCTGGCTCTCGCTCAGAGCCAGGCGCTCCTCGGCGCCGATCAGGGCCACCGCGCTCAGCACCCGATGGGTCCGTCCCGATAACAGGCGCAGCATGGCGGCGGCCTCCTCGGCATCCCGGGGCTTGCCCAGGATGCGGCCCTCGAGGGTCACCAGGGTGTCCGCCGCCAGGACCGGGACCTCGGCACCCGCGGGCCTGACGGCCCTCCCGGCCCGGGCCTTGTCCCGGGCGACCCGGCGGGCATAGTCCTCCGGCACCTCCCCGGGGAGTGGCGCCTCGTCCAGATCCACCGCGAGCACGGCATGGGAAACGCCAATTTGTCCCAGCAGTTCGCGGCGCCGGGGGGATTGGGAGGCCAGATAGACCTGGATCTTCGCCATGGATGCGTCCACAGACTAGCCTGGGGGGAGCATGGCAAACCCAGGGGCTTGATCGCACCCCGACCACAGTCGCCAGCACCCCAAAATGTCCGTTGCCAAGGCCCGGGCCGCGGCCCGCCCCAGCGCCGGGCCCAACCCCTAGGCCCGGTGGTAAGGATGACCCC
>JBATOB010000391.1:0-2301 GCA_049290655.1 Chromatiaceae bacterium
CAGTGATAATGCCCATGGACTTCCCCTTTCGTGGTTTTGATGTGATGTCGAAATCCCATCATGGCACTCGTTGCCGTTCGCGGCTTCCGCCGCAGCCTCGGGACGGGGAAGTCCCTTTCATTCGTTAGGCGTCGTAGTCCACCAGTCTTTGCCTCACTCCATCCCTTAACGGAGATTTCTCGTGAAGACAGTTATTACTCTGCTTGCAATTTCGCTCGTTGGCTGCGCCACCCAGCAAGATTTGAACTCCCCGGGTAATCGAACCGAGTCCTGTAAGGCAACATCCGAGTCCGAAATCGCATCGCTATTCGACCGCTGGAACCAGTCGCTACAAACCGGAGATCCCCATAAGGTTGTCGAAAACTATGCTCAGCGCTCCATTTTATTGCCTACGGTGTCGAACAAGCCGCGGCTGACTACAGCAGAAAAGGAAGACTACTTTCATCACTTTCTGGAGAATGGACCATCCGGAAAGATCGACATGCGAATGATCGAGATTGGATGTAACAGTGCGGTTGACTCAGGGCTATACACATTCAAGTTCTCGAAGACCGGCGCGGCTGTGAACGCCAGATATAGTTACACGTATCGTTGGAACGGCAACCAATGGCTTATCACAAGCCATCATTCCTCGGCAATGCCGGAGAAACAATAAGCGCGAGGCCTACCCGCTGCTCAACCGGACGCGCTCCGGTCGGCTTCGCCTCCTTCCGCGCGCCGGTTAGCAGCAACGTTAGCCTGTTTGGGTTGTAAGGATTCGAGGTCGAGATCCGACTACCCCATCGAGACCCATGCCGCGCGACCCGCGTCGGGGCTCGCGCCAGCCCAGGCTGGTGACCTCTTGTTATTCACCCTTCTCAGACCGGAGTTTCAGCTATGAACCAGACCACCACCACCGCCGCCGCCCTGGCCCTCGCCCTCGGGACCGCCATGACCCTCGCCGCCGCACCCGCCAGCGCGGCCGACACCGGCGCCCAGGAGAAGTGCTTCGGCGTCGCCCTCAAGGCCAAGAACGACTGCAAGGCGGGACCGGGCACCTCCTGTGCCGGGACATCAACCAAGGACTACCAGGGCAATGCCTGGAAATCCGTACCCGCGGGCAGTTGCGACAAAACGGCCTCGCCCACCTCCTCGACCGGCCACGGCCAGCTCGCGGCCTTCAAGGACAAGTCCTAAGGACCAGCGGGGCGTGCCAGCCATGTGTCCATCGAGCCATCTCATGACCCGGGCGCTAGCTGGCGCGCCCCGGCCGGGGCGCCACCCCGGCCTGCCCCCCCGGGCCGGGGTGGGCCTCAAGCCACAACATGTCCCGGCCATCCTGGACGGGCAACCCGACCTCGGATTTTTCGAGGTCCATGCCGAGAACTATTTGGTGGCGGGCGGGCCGATGCATACCGACCTGACCCGCATCGCCGAACGCTATCCGCTCTCCATCCATGGGGTGGGGCTGTCGATCGGCGGCGAGGACCCGCTCGACCCCGGCCATCTGCGCGCCCTGCGCGGACTGCTGGACCGCTACCAACCGGCGCTGTTTTCCGAACACCTGGCCTGGTCCAGCCACGGCGGCGTCTTCTGGAACGATCTCCTGCCGGTGCCCTATGACCAGACCACCCTGAACCGGGTCCGCGCCCATCTGGACCAGGTTCAGGACAGCTTGGGGCGGCGCATCCTGCTGGAGAACCCCGCCACCTATATCGAATTCGCCGGCTCCGCCCTGAGCGAGGCCGAATTTATCAGCGAACTGGTGACGCGCACCGGCTGCGGCCTGCTGCTGGATGTCAACAACGCCTATGTGTCCTGCACCAACCACGGGCGCGAGGTGCTGGCCTATCTCGCCGCGCTGCCCCTGGACCAGGTGGGCGAGATCCACCTGGCCGGCTTCCATCGGGACACCGACAGTGTGGGCGATCCGCTGCTGATCGACAGTCATGGCAGCGCCGTGGACGCGGCGGTCTGGGAGATCTATGCCTGGACCCTCGCCCACATCGGCCCCCAGCCGACGCTGATCGAGTGGGATAACGCCGTCCCTGACTTCACGCGGTTGTATGCGGAGGCTCGGCGCGCCCAAGCGCACCTGACCCGCGCGGACACCGCATGGGAGATAGCCGCATGAGCGGACACACGGCCTGGTGCGGCGCCCTCCTGGACCCCGAGCACGAGATCCCCGCCGCTCTGATCACCTGGAACGGGTCCGACCCCGCCTCGAAGCGCTCGCGGTTGAAGGTATTTTGCACCACCACCAGATCGTCATGCCGCAGCCGGTCCGAGGCCTCCAGCAACCGAAACCGCGTCTGCTCATTC
>JBATOB010000392.1:0-4642 GCA_049290655.1 Chromatiaceae bacterium
GGTTCCTGCAAGGCTCCACGGATAACCACTGGCTCAAGGCGCGCGGGGTCGGCATCTGGGACGAATGGGCAACGGAGGAGGGCGATCTTGGCCCCATTTATGGCCGGCAATGGCGAAGTTGGGCCTGCCCGGACGGCTCCACCCTCGACCAGATCTCCCAGGTTCTGGCGGCCATCCGCGCCAATCCGGATTCGCGCCGCCTGGTGGTCTCGGCCTGGAACCCAGCGGACCTGCCCCTGGAGCGGCTCTCGCCCCGGGAGAACGCCCGCCAAGGGCGCATGTCCCTGGCCCCTTGTCATTGCCTCTTCCAGTTTTTTGTCCAGGAGGGGCGCCTGTCCTGCCAGCTCTATCAGCGCAGCGCCGATCTCTTTCTGGGGGTGCCCTTCAATATCGCCAGCTATGCCTTGCTAACCCACATGATGGCGCAGCAATGCGACCTGGAGGTGGGGGATTTCGTGCATACCTTTGGCGATCTGCACCTCTACCGCAACCACCTCACGGCAGAGATTGTCCTGGCCCAACTCGCCCGCCAACCCAGGCCCAGGCCCCAACTGGCGATCAAGCGGCGCCCGCCCAGCCTGTTCGACTACGAATTCGAGGATTTCGAGTTCATCGGCTACGACCCCCATCCCGCCATCCGCGCCCCCATCGCCATTTAGCCACACCCTGGGAGAACCCGTCCGCGTGACCCAAGCCCTCATCGACTACAGCCTCTTTCTGGCCAAGACCCTGACCCTGCTGCTGGGCATCGGCCTGCTGCTGGTCGGGATTATCCGCGCCCGTAAGACGGGCCATCTGGAGAGCGACCATCTGGAGGTCACCAGCCTCAACGACCACTATCAGGATCTGGCCCATACCCTCCGCCAGGCCTCCACTCCCAAAAAGGTCTTTCGGAGATCCCTCAAGGCGGATCGCAAGACCGATAAGGCGCGGGAGCAGACAGCGGAGGCACGCCATCGGCTCTTTGTCATCGACTTTCAGGGCGATATCAAGGCCACGGCCTCCGCCGCTTTGCGCGAGGCCATCACGGCCATCCTCCTGGAGGCCAAGGAAGGCGATGGGGTCCTGATCCGGCTGGAAAATGCCGGCGGCCTGGTGACGGAACACGGTCTGGCCGCCTCCCAACTGACCCGGCTGCGGGCGCGGGGCATCCCCCTGACCGTCGCGGTGGATAAGGTGGCCGCCAGTGGCGGCTATCTCATGGCGGTCGTCGCCGACCACATCATCGCCGCCCCCTTCGCCATCCTGGGGTCCATTGGCGTGGTCGCCCAGTTGCCCAACTTCCATCGGGTGCTGGAGCGGCACGGGGTGGATTACGAACTCCATACCGCCGGCGATTACAAGCGCACCCTCACCCTCTTCGGCGAAAACACCGAGGCGGGCCGGGAAAAGCTGCGTGAGCAACTGGAAGAGACTCATTGCCTCTTCAAGGCCTTTATCCTGGAATACCGGCCCACCCTGGACCTGGCCCAAGTCGCTACGGGCGAATATTGGCATGGCCGCCAGGCCTTGGCGTTGGGGCTGATCGACGAGATCAAGACCAGCGACGACTTGCTGCTGGAGGCCGCCGATACCACCGATCTTTACCATGTCAGCTATTCCGCCCACAAGAAACCCCTGGAGCGGCTGCTCTCCTCCCTGACCCAGGCGGCGCAGCGGCTCTTCTGAGGGGCGCCCGTGGCACTAGGGGCGGCGTTGGCGAAACAACAGGATGGCCCCCCAGGCCAGGGCCAGGAGCATGATGGCCGCCCCCAGCCCATGACTGAGCCAGGCTATGTGATGATCGAGGTGGAGACGCCCCGATTCGGTCAAGAGATATTCCCAGTCGTGGAAGCCATAGGGCGAGGAGTGACCGAAATTACCGCCCAGCAGGGGTAAATCACCGGCCCGGGCGTCGTTGATGTAGGGGACGATATCCACGAAATTCTGTCCAAACCACCAGCACGCCATTGCGGTGCCAAAGGGATCGCGGGTCTTTAGTAGCAGGGTGCCGGCGCAGATCAGGGGCATGAGCAACTGGCCCAGGGTACCGCCCAGGGAGGCCATGAAGGACCCGAAGGGCCGGAACAGGAGGTGACCGGCCTCATGGAAGGGCAAATTGACCAGATGCAGGAAGGACTGCCCGGCGCCATTGCTGGCCGGGGACAGGATCATCAGCCTTAGCCCCCAAATCAGTAGGATCAGCAAGAGGGCGGCACGCGCCCACCAACCCAACCCATTGAGTTCGGGTTGATGGGGTAGCAGGAGGGCCATCAGCCCCTCGGTTGGCGTGTCCGACCTAGGCCGGGTTGGGGGCGGTCCGACCACTCGGGTCGGTGGGGTCCAGGTCGCGGGGTCGATGCCCGGTCGGGGATGATATTTCCAATATTTCTCGAACACGATGCCGCAGGCAGCGCAGATCTTGGCATCCGCGATTTGTAGTGCCCCGCATTTTGGGCAGGCCGTTTCGGTTTCAGGCCCCTCGGCGGGTGCGGAACCAGACAGGTCGGACTTCACACTCATACCTATTGCCTTCTGGCGTCCACCTGCCGGGCAAGCTCGCGCAGGGTGGCCGCCACCTCTACTGGGTAGGCAGGCCCTTCCTCGAGCTGGCGCAACTCGAGTGGCAGGGAGGCCAGTTGCCGTTGCGCGTAGTCGCGCACCTGATCCAGGGTGGGCGAGGGAGCCAGGCGCCGTCCGCCGCTCATCACCTTGGCGAGGAGGGGTGTGCCCGGTGGGTGGTCGGTCTCAAGGGTCAGGGTATCGCCAGCCAGGTGCCCAGCCGCGTCATAGCCACGAAAGACCTGCTTGCGGCCGGGCCAGTTAGCCTTGCCTTCCGACAGCTTGCGCCGCGCCACGCCGGCATACTCCTGCAGCTTATAGGCGCATTCCAGATAAGGGTGATCGGCGCAGGTGTTCATGCGCGTGCCGACCCCGAAACCATCGATGGGCGCCGCGCTCTCCAGGAGTGTCCGCACCCCGTATTCGTCGAGATCGCCGCTCGCGAAGATCTTGATGTCTTGGGCGCCTCCCGCATCCAGGATGGCGCGGACCTGGCGCGCATGGTCGCCCAGATCCCCACTGTCGATGCGCACCGCCTGGATATGGATGCCCTCGGCCGCCAGCTTGCGCACCAGCGGCGGCAAAGCCCTGGCCGCGGCCTCGGTGTCGTAGGTATCGATGAGCAGGGTGGTGGTCTGGGGGTGGGAATGGGCGAAATGCGCGAAGGCGGCCAGCTCCTGGTCGTGAGCCTGAATGAAGGAGTGGGCCATGGTGCCTGAGAGGGGAATGCCCCAGCGCATCCCCGCCCGCACGTTCGAGGTACCGTTGAAGCCGGCGAGATAGCTCGCCCGCGCCGAGAGCAGGGCGGCCTCGGCGCCGTGGGCGCGGCGCATGCCGAAGTCCGTCAGTACCTTGTCCCCGGCGGCCAGCCGCACCCGGGCCGCCTTCGAGGCGATCAAGGTCTGGAATTGCAGCAGGTTGATGAGGCGGGTCTCCACCAACTGGGCCTCGCGCAGGGGCGCCACGACTCGCAGGAGGGGCTCGTTGGGAAAGAAGACCGTGCCCTCGGCCAGGGCGTGGATCTCGCCGGTGAAGCGCAGGTCGGCGAGGGACTCGACGAAAGCCTGGTGAAAGCGTCCGCAGTGAGCGAGCCACTCCAACTCATCGGGGGAAAAGCGCAGGCCTTCGAGATAGTCGAGGGCCTCTTCCAGACCCGCCGCCACCAGGAAATTGCGGCCGGCCGGCAGCTTGCGCACAAAGAACTCGAAGACCGCCGTGTCCGCCATGCCCTGGTCAAAATAGGCCTGGAGCATGGTGAGCTGATAGAGATCGGTGAGCAGAGCGCCCTCGTCGCGCCTGGACATCTTCAGTCTCCCAAGGCCACGGCGCCCGCGGCCAGCATGGTGGCGATGGCCCGCGCGCCATCGCCGGGCTGGACCTCGACGGCTCGGACGCCAGCGGTCAGCAGCCTGACCTCATAGCCCAGGCGCAAGGCGTCCAGAATGGTATTTAGCACGCAGTAATCGGTCGCCAGCCCGCCGACGAAGAGCCGCCGCACGCCCAATTGCCGAAACCGGCGATGCAATTCCGTGCCCTCGAACTCCGAGTAGCCCGCATCATCCTGGCGGGTCCCCTTGGAGACGATGGTGGCCGTCGCGGGCAGGTCCAGATCGGGCGAGAACACCGCCCCGGGCGTGTCGATCACGCAATGCGGGGGCCAGGGCCCGCCTTGGGCGAGAAAGGAGCAATGATCGGCGGGATGCCAATCGCGGGTCGCGGCAATCGGTAGCCCGGCGGCGGCAAATCTGGCGATCCAGGCATTCAGCACTGGCACCACGGCATCGCCCTCCGGAACGGCCAGGGCGCCGCCCGGCAAGAAATCGCGCTGGACATCGACCACCACCAACGCGTCGCCTGGTTGTAACCGAATCTTCTCGGTCATGCCCATGTTTATAGCCCTCCCAACGCCTCGCGATTGGTCAGTGCCAGCGTGGCTGGCGGAGAGAAAGTTAGATCCAGGCTGACCTCGGGGTCAACTGTTCTCGATTTTATCCCCAGAGCCCGTCGATCTTCGGCCTATAGCGGATGAGTTGGCTGGAAGCGGGTGGCGGGTGGTTGGCGGGGGTGTCGACAGCAGGGATGCTGTCGTCAAGCCTACAGG